>CAZMYQ010000056.1:0-4074 GCA_964570545.1 uncultured archaeon
TATACTCTATAAATTTAGCAGATTATCAAATGGTATTTATACAAGAATTAAATAAAGATTTAGCAGAAACACTAGTAACATTGGATTTGCTTGAAAAAGAAAATGGGATTATTGTAATCAGCGATTTTGTTGATGAAGAATATTTAAAAGCAATTATTTCAAAAACTTCTATGAAAAACTATAAAATAATTTCTAACGAAACAATTCAAATAAGAGAAGAAATTTATAAATTAAATGAAATAATACAAAAAGAGCATAAATTAGTCCCTATCGATCAAGTATTTTCTGTAAAAAGCGTAGGTACTGTAATTTTAGGTTTCGTCAAAGGAAAGGAAATAATGGTACACGATGAATTAAAAATTTTACCAAATAGAATAAATTGTCAAGTTAAGAGTTTACAAATAAATGATAAAAATTACAATTCAGCACCTACAGGGTGCCATGTAGGATTAGCATTAAAAAATGTTAAAGCAGAAGATATTGAAAGAGGAAATGTTTTAACAGATAAAGAGCTAGATATAGGCAAAATAATTGAAATAGAATATATTAAAAATCAATTTGTAAATAGAGAGTTAAAAGATAGTGAACAAATCCAAGTAAATTGCGGTTTGCAAGTGGTTTCTGGTGTTGTTAAAGAGATATCTGATAAAACATTAATTGTTGAACTAAATAAAGATATAGTTATATATGACAAACTAGTTTTAATAAACAATAATTTAAATCCAAGAATTTATGGTGTTTCAAAAAATTATAAGATTGTTGAATAATTTATTGTTGTTTTGCTAATTCAAATTTCTTAACTCTTCTTTTTATAACAAAATAGTGCTTCTTTCCACATTCAGAACATGTTGCTAATAAAGCAACCATTTTACCTTGTTTATATACTGGAGTAGCCTTGTGTGCTTTAATCTTGTTAGCTCCATAACCTTTTAATTTTCTTTGCTTTTTTCTTTCACCTCTTGATAATGCTTTTGATTTTTGAGGTGAACCTCCATATTTCTTTAATGTGTGTTCAGTATGTTTTCTACAATATGGGCAGTATGTTTTTATTTTACTAGGAATTTTCATATAATACACCTCCAATTAATTATTTATATAGTATTTTATATATATTAAGTTTTAAATTATATTATGAAAGTATGGCTAAATGGCGAAATTTTAGAAGATCCTATGGTGCCAATAACTTCTCATGCTATTCATTATGGAGCGTCAATTTTTGAAGGAATAAGAAGTTACGAATTAGATGATGGATCAATAGGTATATTTAGACTTGAAGATCATATAGATAGATTCTATTATTCAGCAAAATGTTTGCATATGGATCTAAAATATCCAAAAGAAGAAATTATAAAAGCGTGTGAAAAAGTTGTTTTAGAAAATAATTTAAAAGATAGTTATATTAGACCTGTAGCATACTATAATTTTGGACGAATAGGATTAAATGTAATAAATCAAAACGTAGACGTAGCGATCTTCGCAATAGAGTTCCCAAAGTATTTGCCAGATGATATAAAAGTCATGATTTCCTCATACAGAAGATTGAATCCTGCGCAAACACACATACATGCAAAAATTGGTGGACATTATGTTAATTCAATATTGGCAACAATCGAAGCAAAAAAGTTCGGCTATGATGAAGCGTTATTATTAGATATGGATGGATTTGTAGCAGAAGGACCGGGAGAAAATATATTTTTCATAAAAGATAATACTTTGTATACGCCTCCAGATATATCAATATTGCCTGGCATTACGAGAAATTGCGTAATAGAATTTGCAAAAGATTTGGGCTACGATGTAGTTATCAAACCAATATCTGTTCACGAGTTGCCTCATTTTGAGGAAGCATTCTTTACAGGTACTGCTGCTGAAATTACACCAATAAGCAAAATTGAAGATATTTCATACTCAACAAAAAAATCAAAAGAGTTCCAAAAATATTATAGTGATATAGTACGCGGAAGGATTGAAAAATATACGCATTGGATTCATATTATTGAATATAATAATCAATAATTTTTCTTTCAGATTTTAGTTTTTCTAACAATTCAATAACATTTTGTTTATCAACATCGTCTGGTACTAAACAAACACAGCAACCTCCGCCGCCAGCACCAGTCAATTTTGAATAAACACCAACTTTCTTAAGAGAATTTACCAAAAAATCTATTTTTTCGGTCGAAACGCCCAAACATTTTAAAAAATTATGGTTTTTTATCATACATTCACCAATTTTTTTAATATCTTCTTCCGCTACAGCATTGAAGAACTCGTCAATAACTTCTTCAATTTTATGAAATATCTTATGTTTAAATTCCAACTGAGAAACTTTTTGTACCAAATCTTTCGTTTCTACTTTGCGTTTCTCTACATAAACAACAAAAAAATTCAATGATTTTAAGAATTTTGAAATATCTTCATCCAATAATTTTGCTGAATTATCTTTTATCAGTAAAGGCTTCTCAAAAGTTATAGTAAAAGTATCAGTTGGGCTCGCTTTTCCTTGAATTAATTTTTCAGTTTCCCATGCAAGATTTGCTATCTCATCTAAACTTAAATTCAAGTTAAAGAAATTATTTAACGCTTTTATTGTACCTACACAAACTCCTGCTGAAGATCCAAGACCACAACTAATAGGGACTTCAGATTCAATAATTAATTCATAGTTCGAAAATTTTTTGCCGACATAATTACTTAAGATATTTATCGCACCAAAAGAATACTTTTCGTAATTATCATATGAACATTCACTTATATGTTTTCTTATGTTGAAGTTTTTTAAGTTAATTATAGAATTTTCACTATCTTTAACTTCTACGTTTGTATAGGGATAACTTAAAGGCATACTTATTGCTCTATAACCATAAACAACAGAATGTTCTCCAAAAAGAATTACTTTTGATGATATTCTCATTAATAATATTAGTTGGAATTTGCTATAATATATTTTTATAAAGATTGTTGATTATGGAATTACTTAAAAATAAAGCAGATTATGAAGTTAAAAAAAAAATTGAAGATACTTTGGAACATATCTGTGGTAAAATAAAATCAAAAATAAAAGAAATGTATCTATTACCTATATTAAATCCCGACATAATAGCAAAACTCTATACCAAAGAACAAATTCTTGCAATGATGACAGGTAGCTTATTGTTTATAATATATCTTGCACTAAAACAAAATAAAACTTCTGAAAAATAATATAACAATTTAATAAAATTAATTTATGAAGATTAGAAAAATTTTATGTAGCAAAGCAAAACCTACTATTGAGGTAGAAATTGGAGGAGAAAAAGCATCTTGTCCGTATGGGACTTCCACTTCAAAAAAAGAACCAATCATGTTTGGAGATGAATCTAAAATACCAGAATTAGTTAGCAAAATAAGAAGAAACATATATGATTTAGAAAAATGTGAAAAAATTATAAATGAGTATATAAATGTTGTTGGCGCAGCATATACAGTGCCAATTTCAGTAGCGCTACATAAGTACCACGCTAAACTTCAAAAAATGGAGTATTTTGAGTTTATTTCTGACTTTTACGAGACGAACATAAAAAGAGTTTCTCCTTTAGAAAATTTTATTGGCGGAGGAGCACACGGTGGAAATACTTCAATTCAAGAATTCTTAGTAAAATCCAAAACTAATAGAATGTCTGATGCTGTTTTTGAATTGAGTGAAAAATATAATGAACTGAGAAAAATTCTAAAAACTCAAGATCCAAATTTCAACGGTTCTGTAAATTTGGAAAGTGCTTTAGTATGTAGTTTAAACACTGAGCAGATATTAAATATCTTGGAAGAGTTAGACGTAGACATTGGCTGTGATTTTGCAGCAAATGATATATTTGATGGTGAAAACTATCTTTTCGATGGACAAGTTTTAACACCTGGCGAATATTACAGTTTAATTCAAGAATTGAGTGAAAAATTATTTTATTTAGAAGATCCTTTCCATGAAGATGATGTGGCTATGTTCGAAAAGTTAGCATCAGAAAAATTATATGTTGTCGGAGATGATTTATTTTCAACAAATTATGAAGTATTAAAGAAATATCACAGATGCGCGAA
>CAZMYQ010000057.1:0-4018 GCA_964570545.1 uncultured archaeon
TTGGAATAGTTGGAATATCTAAGTGAATTTTGATATCATCTTTTACACTAATGGTATTACAAAGATTACTATTTGTTTTACTTGTGTAATCCTCAAAGTAAATATATATGTTTGATATTTTTTTCAAATCCTTGAGTAGTTTTGATTTTCTTTTATTTATTAAAATACATTTATCTAAACTTCCAAATCCTATAGGATAATGATTTAAATTAAGATCTTCATAGATTTTATTACAGAAGATATCAACAATAGGCTGAGGATTTGCTGATAGAAGCACTATAATATAATTTTTAGAATCAAATTCCTTGAGAATTGAAATTGTATCTTCTCTATATTCTATTTTATCAAATGCTTTTTTTATAAATTTCCAAAATCTTTTTCGCCCAATTTTATAAAGATAATATAAGAATGTTATCATTTTATCTTCAATTGTGTCATATCTTCTTAAAATTCGTGAAAATCTACCTGGTGTTTTAATATGGAGCGCATATTCTACGATACTCTTTTTTGTTAATGTATAATCAATATCAAATATTGCAAGCATTAAATATTTTGATAAAGATTTAATATTAAATCCTTTGAACCCAAGAAAAACTATATTTCAATACATAATAAGATAATATAACTAAAATTATCAAAAATGGGTTTGAAAGTGAATCGACAAGAGAAAAAACAATAGATTTTTTAATAGGGTTTTCTATTTTATATTTTATATACAAGTCTGGAAGATATTTTTCTCCAAATATTGATATTACGTTTCCTTTGATTTCAATTGATTTTGGGACGTAGTCAATAATTTTTGCAAATCTAGGTAGTTCTATATTTAGTATACAGTATGAAGGAATGTGGTATAAATAGTTTTCTTTGCTTGGAAAATTAAAATGGCTGATTGTGTATACATTATTCTCATCAACTTTAATTTCATCACAGACGTAATACAATTCTATGTAAATATGATTTTCATTTATACTATATGAGATATGGACATTTTTAGGATGATTACATAAATGATTCATTATTTTGTCTCCTGATCTTGCTTTTAGGCAAATCAAATCATTTTCACATGAACTATATTTTTTTGGTTGCTCGCCGCTAAGTTGTATATAATACTTTTCCAATACGTGGATTTTTGATGAATCTTCAACCTTAGCATCAATTATCAAGTGCGATATGTTAGTAGCAAACGATAAAGAAATTAGAAACAAAATACTTAGAGCAATGATGAATTTATTCATTAAATATTACTGGCATAAATTTATAACATTCAATATGCTTTGAAAGTTTAAATTTTCAATACCTATATATAATAATCGTCAAATAATTTAATAACTTATGGATTATATCAAATCAAGATTAAACAGAGAAATTAAAAAATTAGACATAGTATTTAAACTTATAAAATCAGATGATCCAGAGTTTAAATATGCGTACTCATACTATTTAGATGCTAAGTATTTTTTATCCTTGGGTAGATATGAAGAAGCATATGATTTAACTAGTTATGTTTGGGGAATCTTAGATACATTAGCAAGGAAAAAATATATCGAAGTACCAAAAGAAATAAAAAAATGGTTCAAAATAGATCAAGAATAAGAACAGGAGGAATAGATATGAAATTTGATAAGATTCAGGAAAATATATATAATAAATATAAAGATTTGATTCCAAATAATTACAAAGAAAAAGAAGAATTGCCAAAAAAATGTACATTATATGGAGAATATGAATGTGAAAAACCAGAAGTAATTGGAATATTGAAACAATATGGATTAATCAGCGAAGAAAAAATGGTACCAATATTTCCGGGAGTATATATCAAAAACCCAGAAATAAAAACAAAAGTTTATTTAGAGTATGATCAAACTTTATATAGAGACAAGATATACTACAATAAAAAAGAAATTAAGAAAGGAATATTACCAATAAAAATATCAAAAGTGTTAAATAAAATAAGAGAAGCTTTTGGTACAAATACTTATGCAAAAATATATATCGAAGTATATTGGGAAGATCGTCCTTTAGATTACATTTTTGCTCTACCATCTCTCGGCGCTGCAATTGCGGAGTGCGCAATAAAAGCATCAGAAGATGAGTTTAATGATATTCAAACAATGAGATATTATGCCCAGTACTTTTCAGTTAGATCACCTCATTGTTTCGGAAAAACAGTAACTGCATCCTTACCATATAAAGATACAAACTATATTATAGATGTTCAAGATAATATTAATTTAGGTATAAAATCATTTCCAATAATTGGAAGAAAAATTCACGCGGAAGAACAAATTCATAAAGATATTGTCAATTCAAGAACATATGAAGGATGGAATAAAGCAAAAGAGATATTGTTTGGAAAAGTCCTTCAACAAATTCAAAATAATAACACAGGATACATTTGTAGAATATGTGAAGATGAATTTTTATCTTTAAATTATACATTATTAATACGAAATGCTATAGTAAGAACAATATGCTTAGAAGAAGAATACATAAAAGCATTAAAGCAACTATCCGAATTGAGATCTTCAGGAAATATTTGTGCGCTCAATTGTGAAATCGAACCTATTTTATCTATTATATATGATAAAAGACATTATCCTAATATTAAAGAAAAAATAAATTCAATATTATGAGAAATTAATCAGGAGGCGAAATAAATGGTAAGACACTCACACGGACCATATAGAAAAAGGACAAGAGTATTTCGTAAGAAAGGAGATACTCCTCCATTAACAGTAAACAGATTATTAGGAAACTTTGAAATTGGAGATAAAGTAGTAATAAAAATCCACCCATCAATCCAAAAAGGAAGACCATTCCCTAGATTTCAAGGGAGAATAGGAACAATAATCGGAAAGCAAGGAAAAGCATACATAGTTGAATTAAGAGATGGAAATAAATTGAAGAAAATATTATCTTTACCAATTCATTTAAAGAAAGTAGCATAATCTCTTTCAATATATCTTTTAAGGTGGTTTTTATGGAAATAATTTCAAAAACACCAATTCCATTTTTTAAACTATTAGAGATGGAAATCGAAGAAACGCCAGAATTGGTAGAAAGATATGATTATGCATTATATAAGTCTTATTTAGAAAAGATGAGAAAATTGTATTCAAAAGAAGATATTGAAAATATGAAAAAGTTATATGAAAAACTTGGTGACATTTTAGAAGATGAATTTTTGAGATGTTTAATAGTTAATAATTACCCAATAACTAGTTTTGCAGAATTACACACAATATTAAATAGATTTTTAGATGCAGAAAAAATACAAGAAATTTATAACATAATAGAAGAGGTGATTAAATGAACAAAACTGCAGAAAAACCAAGAAAAGTGGAAGAATATGCGATAATACTAGATATTTTGCCAAGAGGTAGATCAAAACTTCCAATTGCTCAAGTTATTGGAACAAATTATTTTACTTTATTAGAAGTTACTTTAAAAGATTCAAATATACCATATTTTGAAAAAGTATATATAGGAAAGGACAAAAGAGATGTAGTAGATTCAATATTAAAAAAAATAAGATATGAAGACTTAACACCTATGGCTAAGTTAAACATCAAAGACGCTTTAAAAAAGATTGTCTTAGAAAAAGAAGAAGATTTTGTTAAGTTTATAAATGAGGCACAACCAATTTCGCCTTATGTTCATTCATTAGAATTATTGCCAAGAATTGGAAAAAAATGGGCTCAAAAAATTATCGAAGAGCGAGAAAAAGAACCATTTAAATCATTTGAGGATATAAAGAAAAGAATCTCAAGAATTCCAGATTTATCCGAATCCATTGCAGAAAGGATTGCAAATGAAATTATGGGCAATGTAAAAGTTAGAATTTTTGTAAAGTAAATTTTTTGTTAAGATTTTTATCTTTTGTTGATAAAATAATATATTTTTTTTTGAGATAATAATTTTAATGATGCGTGAAAGTTTGCGAAGCGGAAAAATGTCTTCTAAAAAAGGTATTCAACAGATGATTGGAACCGTTCTAATTATTGCTGCGGTTGTAGTT
>CAZMYQ010000058.1:0-3930 GCA_964570545.1 uncultured archaeon
GATGAATATAAATTAATTATATATTACCATAATGGATATTGTTTTAGTAAATCCGCACTATGGAGGTAATGCTGGTAGAGTATTGAGATTATGTAAGAATTTTAATATAGTGAATAAGCTAGTTCTTGTTAATCCTCTGTTTGACTTAAACGACTTGGATTTTATAAAAGGATGTGCAAGTGCTAAAAAATATATTAATGATTTAATAAGAATTGAAAATGATTTGTCTTTTTTAAAGGATTATTCTTTAATCATAGGGACATCTTGTAAGTATAAAGAGAAATATTATAGCAAAGCAAACATTGATTTGGAATCGTTTGTTAAAAAGTTTTCAAATAAAGGCTTTCCCAAAAAAACATCTATTTTATTTGGAAGAGAACCATCTGGCCTTACACGTGAAGAATTAAAATTATGTGATATGATATTATATATACCAACATCAACTGAGTATCCTTCTTTAAATTTATCAATGGCTGTAGGAATTGTATTATATAGATTGTTTGTTTCTACAAAATGGCGCAGAGAGAAAAATATATCAAAAGAAAAAATAAAGTATTTAAAAGAGTTAGTATATCCAATAATTGAAGAAAAATTTCATAATGACGTTGTTGTTAAAAGACGTTTTGATAGAATATTAATGTCTGGAATAAAAGATGATGTAGATTTAAATATTTTAATAAGTTTGTTTCAATCAGTTATAAAATAGATAATATTCTTCGGACACATATTATTTTCCTCAAATTTTTTACATATTGTCTTTATTAATTCATGAGTTAATTCCTCAAATTGAGACAATTTATTTGACTTTATGTATATTTTTATTTCTAAAATATTTCCTTTTAAACTTTCAAAGTAAATTTTTGGATCAAACTCAGATTTAAATTTAGTACTAACTTCCTTACAACTTTCCTTAATTAGGTGTTCGAGTTTATCTATATTTCCATTCCAAAAAACTTTTAACTTTATTTTTAATATAATACTATCTTGAGGCAGATGAAAGTTTTTCGTTATTGCATTTGCCAATTTGTAGTTTGGTACAGTGATTAAATTGTGATTTCTATCTAAAAGAGTAGTACATCTCCAAGAAATATCTATAATTTTTCCTTTTATTGGATTTCTAGGGTCAATTATTTCAATAAAATCTCCTACACGATAAGTATTTTCACTTAATATTATTAAACTAGATATATAATTAGCAACTAAATCACGTATAGCAAACGCAAAAAGTACACCACCTATTCCAAGCCCTGCGACGAGAGGATAAACATCAACTCCAAATGTTGAAAGTGCAATTAAAAAAATAAATATGAATACTATTACGCCAATTATTCTTTTTATACTTATAGTTGATTTTAAATCTTTTTCATAATCTTCTTTGTGAAAAGTAATTATTGAAAAGAACGCTGTCAATATGTTGGTTATCAACTCTCCAAATATTAATAAAATTAAGGTTGTGTATATTATTTTCTCAGTAAACGCATCAAAGATAGAAATTTTAAATATGTAATCTATTGAAATTATAAATGCTAAAATTGCCAATAATATTCCGAATGAAATACCAAACAATCTAATAAATAAATAAAAAACTCCAAAATGATACGTCCTTGCTACTTTTAATAGATATTTTCTTGTATAATAATATACAAAAAACACAACACCAGATGAAATTAAAGAAATTAACAAAATATGAATTTCATCCATAAATATATTTTATAATATTCAAATATGTTTAATGAATAAGATTATAATATCAACAATGATTACTTTGATGTGTGTGTTACCAATTTCTTTTGCACTAAATATCAGTGGCGATACGGATTATGCTATAGATATAAATGTAAAATGGGACGCTACTTGGAATAATGGTAAATATGATTTAAACATAAGTTGGAAAGGTACTGGAGCAGACAAAGTTGGAAAAGTAATTTTATTTAACGTTTCAGAGAATACAGAATTATATGCTGCACCTTCAAATAAAAATAACTATGTTAGTTTTAATGTAAATCCTGGAAATTATGCCGTAAGATTGGTTAGCGACGATGGAATGATTTTAGGATCATTTCCATTGCATTTAAAAGATATAAAACAAGAAGTAGTAGCAGCAGAAAATTTAATTTATTATTTAATATTTGGTTTGTTTATGATGTTAATATCAAACAAACTAAATAAAAGAATAAAGCAATAATTAAAAATAACCCAAAAAATATTAAATAATCTAAATTATCAAAATTTTTATTTTTAATTTTATTCTTGATATACTCAACAATTTCAGAATAATCAAAAGGTTCGTGGTTTTCTCTAATCAATGGTTCTTGTTCTTGAATAGGTGTGTGAAGAGTTCTTTCCGGGATATTTTCATACAATATTCCGAAATAACCATCCACCTTAGCGTAATATATTTTACCATCAATATCTATTTTTATATACCAAAATGGGTAGTATATTAGAATTATACCAACTATTTCTAAGTCATCTTTATTTAGCAATTTTTTTAAATACTCTTCTAACTTATCTTTTTCAATTCTTGGTTCTAACGTAGTATATTCATCCTCACAAAAGAATTCGTCTTTAAATTTAACATCCGGATTCGTTAATAAATCTCCTAATTGAGAATATATTTCTCCAGTATATGCATCAACCAATATATTCATCATATTCTCGTCTATTGTTTTTACCAAGTAGCAAGGCACAAGGATAAGTTCAACTTCTTTTATAATGTAGTTAAAATGGCGTTTTTTTGATAATGTTCTGGTAACCATCGAAAATGCTTGCTCATCTTGAATTTTTAGTGGTAAGTATTTCATAAAAAATTTATTTTTAGAAGAAATAATATTTTAGTTTTCCGAAGGAATTAAATCTGAAGATGAGAAATATACTAGAGATAAAAATATTAACGGGTAAATTAATAAACTGAAAATTAATTGTATTATGGTTAAAATTATTTGTCCAACAATTGGTATAAAAATTAAGAATAGTGATATGATACTTAACACAATAGCAAATCCAAATACTAATACAAAAATTACTACAGAAATGAGCAAATACCATAAAAGTTTAGATAAACTAAATACTTTGGAAATGTCGATTTCGCTTATTCTATCGACAGACAAATAAGATGTTACAAGTCTATTTATGAAATATAGTCCAAAGTTAAACAGCACAACAAAAACTAATGCTGCTAATATGAGTGAAATCATATATGCAATTGCAAATAAAGCAACCCCATTTTGGCTTCCAGCAAACAAACCAAACAAAATAGGAAGTACTAAAAAGGAAATAACAGCAAATATTATTAATGCGATAAGTATTGCTAATATTAACGATAAAATTCCATGCATCAAAGCAGATATTATAACTTTCACTAAGTTTACATCATTTCTAACTCCATTACAATATAAAGAAAAGGTATAACAAACCAATGCAATTGAATTTATTATTGATAATAACATCATAATAATAAAAATAACAGGTGCAGTGCCATACATGTTATACGCATTTAATGGTATCTTGCCATGAGGCATAAATATTGGCGCGTAATATATGATATACAAAATTGTTGTTATTATCATAATTAACAAACATATTCCTGCCAAACCAAGAACTATTGGGTTTTTTAGTGCTGAAAAAGACCTTTCCAAAAACTTAAAGTAACCCAACTCAGCCATGAATAAAATATTAATATTGTCAAATATATTGCTTATATATTAATCTTTTTCATTTAAATTTGAAGCTAAAAATGTTAAAATAATTAATAATATAGGTAACACTATTAACAAATAAAATTCTTCTATAAGTATATTTAATATTGGTATTAATTTAAGAATAGCAAACAGCAAATAAATAAAACTAAAAATTAAAGTTGAAATCGAAAATAAAATATATCTTTTCAAATTAATGGAAAATGCTTTCCAGAAACTATTAACCAAATCA
>CAZMYQ010000059.1:0-3869 GCA_964570545.1 uncultured archaeon
ATAATTACACCTCTAATATACTCAATATTTATTATCTTTTTAGATAAAAAATTAAAAATTTTCGATTTTGTTAAATCACAAAATGTATTAAAACTTTTATTATTCTATGTATTCACCGCAGTATTCTTGATAATATTCAATTTAGTGCTAATAATACCGTTTTATTTCTTTGTATATTCAATATTATCTAACTACACTTTAGTATTCATTTTATATGCTACAGGGGGCGAATATTTGGTTTTAGCGGTTTCTATATTGTTATCATTGTTGACAGACGTATACATAATTCTAGTTTTTTCGATACTTCTTTTAAAATTATCAATTATATACAAATCCTTGTTTTATACTAAAACTTGATCGGTTCGCCAATAAGGATTACATTTAACTTCATATTTAATACCTTTCTTAATTAATTCATATCCTGCTATAGCTATCATAACTCCGTTATCTCCTACATATTCTTTTGGGCAAATATGTAAATCTACGCCATAATCTTCTGCCAAAATTTTAAACATTTCTCTTAGACGTTGATTAGCAAAGACTCCCCCAACTAGCAATAATTCTTTTTTTCCTGTTTGAGATATGGCTCTCTCAGAAACTTCACATAACATAGAAAAAGCAGTTTCTTGTAGTGAATAACATATATCTTCAACTTTATATTTATTGCTTTTAATTAATCTTTTAATTGCCGTATATAAGCCAGAAAACGTTAAATCAGAACCTTTTACAATATATGGTAGTTCTATATAATTTTTAGATTTCTTTGCATATTGCTCTATTATCGGCCCGCCAGGAAATCCAATTCCTAAATCTCGAGCGACCATATCTAACAGATTACCTAAACCTATATCCAAAGTTTCACCAAATATCTTATACTTACATTCAGATTTTACTAAAATTTGGGTGTTTGCTCCTGAAGTATATACAATTACTGGATCGTTTGCGCCTGTAAAGAATTTTCCTACTTCTATATGTGCTACACAATGATTAACACCATATATTGGGATATTTAACTTTTTAGATAAATATTTACCTACACAAATCCCAAATCGCAAAGAAGTTCCAATACCTGGCCCGCAAGCCACACATATAGCATCAAAACTGTATTTCAAAGCTTCATTTATAATTTTCCAGCCCTCATTACAGAAAAATGAATATACTTCTCGCGGCACGATTCCCGAAGACTCTGTTTTATACTGGATTCTTTTATCAAAAATTACTTTTCTCTTCTTAAAATCTACGATTCCCAACCCAAATGTGTGCGCTGTTGATTCTATCCCTAGTATTTTCATTAAATATAATACAAAAAAAATAATTTTATGGCGTTTTGGGCCCTGCTTTGTTTAGAATATATAATTGATGCAATATTTCCTCTTATTTTAGGAATTATCATAGCCTACTATGTATTTTACATATATCATAATTTATTTTATTCGTTCTTTGTTTTTGTGACAAGCACAACTTTAATGTATTATTTGTTATCAAACTATAATAAAGATATATTAAAATGTAAAAATTCTTTAAAAGAACAAGCCTTTAATTCCACTACAAATGATTTGAACAGACAAAGCCAAGATTAATAGACCCATCAATCTAATTATAGCATTAATTTGGGCTTGATTTAAAATTTTCATTATTTTTTTTGAATTGTACAAAATAAATACAGAAGTTAACGAAGCCAAAATAATAGCAATATATGATATTATTTTTAGTGAGAAACTATTAGTAGAATTGACTAATAACATAGATGTTGTAATAGTACCTGGGCCTGCTAAGAGAGGAGTAGCCAACGGAACAATTGCTATGTTTTCAACGTCCTCCTTTTCCTTGGGGTGGTGATGGATTCTCGAAATTTCTGCGTGAAGCATATCCCAAGCAATTTTTAGCAATAACAAGCCACCGGCGATTTTGAAAGCATCTATTGAAATCCCGAATAATGCAAAAATATAATCTCCAAAAATACAAAAAGTAAATATTATTAGCAAAACATAAATGAAGACTGTTTTTAATAATTCAATGATTTCTTCTTTTGAATAATCTTGTGTTAAAAAATAATAAATGGGCAATAATCCTACTGGGTTCATAATAGCCAAGATTGAAATATAAGATTTAATCAAAGTTGCAGCCAAATCCAACATTATTTAAGTATGTTCATATACACATATATTTTTATCTAAACCATAAATTAAATTGTCGTTTGATTTTAAGCATAGGCAATATTTTGAAAATGCACCGACTGATATAATACAATATTTTGCTGTGTTTATATCTTGGATATCTTTTAACTTATGTGATAATATACAATACTTTTTACCCTTATATTCTACTTTGATTCCTCCCAAATCGGTTGTGGTACAATCATATACATAATAATCTGGAAGGATTTTTATACTAACTTTATTGTTGTCTGTTTCATTATTGTTTGGAACAAAGACGACGACATATGCTAAATAAGAAAATGCTAATGATATAATTAAAATTCCTACAAATATTTTCATGAGTGTTTGTTTATCCATTAAATATCATTTAATCTTAAATATAAAATGAATAATATCCAAGATTTAATTAGAGAAATTGAAAAGGTAAAAAAGTCACAGATTTATGATATTATTAAGAATAGAATTAAAGAATTTAAAGAATTAAACAAAAAATCAAATTCTGAATGGTTCAAAGAATTATGTTTTTGTATTTTGACTGCTAACTTCACTGCAGAGGGCGGAATAAAAATCCAACAAGAAATTGGTGGCGGATTTTTAATTCTTAGTCAGAAAAATCTTGAAAATAAATTAAAGAAACTGGGGCATAGATTTTATAGAAAACGAGCAGAATATATTGTTTTAGCAAGAAAATATAAAAATATAAAAACTATCTTAAGCAAGTTTAGAAATGAATTTGAAATGAGAGAATTCTTAGTTAAAAACATAAAAGGATTAGGATATAAAGAAGCGAGCCATTTCTTAAGAAATGTTGGGTATGACAATGTTGCAATAATCGATAGACATATATTAAAAATTTTATATGAATATTCTCTAATAAAAGATATTCCAAAATATTTAAGTAAGAAAAAATATTTAGAAATAGAGAAGATATTAAGAGAATTGGGTCAAAAAGTTAATTTAAAACTTTCTGAACTAGACTTGATTTTATGGTATTTAAAAATAGGAAAAGTGTTGAAGTAAACTTAAGCAAATTTTATATTACTGTTTAATTCTTTCAATATTTTCTTTAATTCAGAATATTTTATCTTTTCTTGTTTTCCTGACCTAAATCTAACAGACAACATTCTTTCTTTTATTTCTTTTTCTCCTATTACTATAATCACAGGAACCCATAGTTTTTCATATTTTAATATTCTTTTGCCAAGAGATTCGTCGAAATTAGTGTCAATTTCAACTCTAAATGGTAATTTTTCAAATTTTTTAACATATTTCTTAAATTCTTTCTTT
Source organism: uncultured archaeon (assembly GCA_964570545.1). Lineage (GTDB taxonomy): Archaea > Iainarchaeota > Iainarchaeia > JAADDC01 > CAZMYQ01 > CAZMYQ01. The sequence goes on from CAZMYQ010000059.1 coordinate 3,447, forward strand.
ATTGGAATAACTGCAACTTGTATTGGAGAAAACTTAAATGGAAGTTGTGGCTTTTCTAATGAATGTGCTTTATTGAACAAAGTATAAATATATCTTTCAATACCACCTATAAATGCTATGTGCAATATTATAGGATATTTGTCTTTGTTATTCTTATCTTTATATGTTATATTAAATCTTTTGGCATTTCCCACATCTATTTGCCAAGTACCTATTTCTCTTACTCTTCCAAGTAAATCACATATATGGAATTCAGCATTCATAATCCAATAAAATTCAACTCCATCTTGGACATTGACTAATATTGGCTTTCCGTGATCTTGAGCAATCTTTATAATATAATCTTTATACTTTTCAAAATATTTTTTGCTACTGACATTTAATAAAATATAATAATCTATTCCTAGTTTCTTTTCAATTTCT
>CAZMYQ010000060.1:0-3854 GCA_964570545.1 uncultured archaeon
AATGTTTTTTAAAACTTGCTTTTCAACGGGCATCAAAAGGAACTTTTTTTGTTACTTCTGAATGTGAAACAAATAATCTTAAATCTATTGTGCAAGATGGAATTTTAGGCAAAGAAGTAGCAGGATATTTTATTACCCACGACATATATGAAGAATGGGCATTAGAAAGGATAATTGAAAAAGAATTTATAAATAAAATAGATGTTGAAAGTTTTTTCAATAATATAGGCAACTCATTACCAATTCGTAGAGCTTTTAGACATTGGTTGTCTGAAAAATTACTACTTGATGCTATTGAGATTAAACCATTTATTGAAGAAATTATAGATGGAATCAATATAGAGCAATTTTGGAAAGATGAAACTTTGATAGCTGTTTTATTGTCTGATTATTCAGATACTTTTTTTAATAATTTTGAGAAAAAATTAATTTCTAATGATGCTTCATTATTACAAAGAATATCTTTTTTGTTACGAATAGCATGTAAAGAGGTTGATAATAGTATATTAGAACCATATAAGTTAAATGTAGATGCCATTGAAATATTTTCCATATTTAACAAAGCAAAAGGATCCGGATGGGAGAGTTTTATATTATTTGCATATAAATACAAAGAGAAGTTTGGATTGAAGTATATTAATTTTATTTTACCTATATTGAAAGAATGGGTAAAGACCAATAATCCAGGAGATGTAACAAAAAAATCTGGATTATTGGCATTATATTATTATAGTGTAATCAATCAAGAAGAATTTACATATGGATTTGATAAACATATAGAAACTATATGCAATATTATCAATGGTAGTTCATTTGAAATACAAAAAGAATTAAAAGATATTTTTGAACAGATTATTGCAAATGAATGGAAAAATCATAGTGACGACTACTATAAATTATCAGAAATGATTTTATCAACAGAATATGGTTTTCCAAAAGCATTTCTAATTTTAAAATACTTTCCGAAATATGTACTAAAATTAGCGGATTTATTTTGGACATATACTCCAAAAGAATTACCAATGGGAGTATTTGGAGGATACGAAAAAGAAGAAGTAGAAACTGCATTTGGAATAGAAAAACACCAATTTGATTATTTTCCAGCAAGTGCATTTCAAACACCAATATATTACTTATTAAAGTTGAATATTATAGATACAATGAACTTCATTATTGATTTTATTAATAAATGTGTTGAAAAATATGCAAAGTCAGGATGGGAGAATGTAGAAAAAATAACTATATACTTTGATGATAGAACTTTTACGCAATACCATTCCCAAGCATTATGGAATATGTATAGAGGCACAAGTTCTCCCGTAACACCATATTTATTACAATCCATTCATATGGCTTTAGAAAAGTATCTTTTAGAAGAGGCAGAAAACTTTGAAAAAGAAGTATTGGAAGAAATATTAGCAACAATACTTACTCTATCAAAATCTTCTTCTCTTACAGCAGTAGTTACAAGTATAGTATTAGCATATCCTCATAAAACTGTAAATATTGCATTGATATTGCTCAAAACAAAAGAATTTATTATTTCTGACTTTTATAGAAAACTTAATGATGAACGTACACAAAATGATAAATATGCATCAATTGGATATGGCTTAAACCAGTTTAATAAAGCTTATGAGGAAGAGAGAATATTATCGATAAAAAGTAAGCATAGAGTGGAGCATCTTGAAAGCATATGTTTAAGGTATCAATTTTATAAGTATTTTGATGATACTCAAATTGATAAAGAAGCAATCAATAAAATTATAAAGGATATATATGAAATATTAGATAATTATTATGAAGAACTTCCATCAGAAACAGAACAAACAGAGAGCGACAAAACATGGGGTATTGCTTTGGCAAGAATGGATATGAGAACTATGGATGTTGAAGCTGTAAAACAAGAGAAAGGTTTTCAATTGATACTTAATCCAAAATTGAAACCAGAGTTGAAAGAATATAGTGAAGCTTCACAAAAAGAACATTCTGAGATATTTAAATATTCTAGTTTATATTTATGGTCAAAAAATAGATTAGAAAATAATCAAGATTATAAAAAATATAAAGAGTTTGAAGAGAATCCATTATTGGCATTAGAGCAATTAAAAGAGTTAGTTGATACTAAACTAGAAGAACGAAGTCCAATTTTACAAAAAGAAGTTTTTTCGGATACTGCAATCGTTTTATTGAGAGACTTTTCTGATATATTAGAATTAGAAGATAAAGAATTGTGTAAAGATATTATATTACAACTATCATTAATACCTTTTAAGAAGGGCTATCTATATCAAATATCTGATGGGACAGATTCAGCTATTGCATATCTACCATTAGTATTAAAGTTTTTTCCAAAATTAAAAGATGATATAAACCTATTGTTATTATTAAATCTTTTTAGAGATTATAAAATAGGAATGAGCGGAAAAAATGTTAATGATAGTGCTATAAATGCCATTATAAAATTTTATAATAAAGCGGAAATAGAACATTTTGTATTTGGTTACTTATATTTAATACCAAAATATAAAAAAACTTATACAGAATTACGAGAAATCAATTGGAATTTTTCTGAATCAGATGTTTTGGAAAAGTTTATGGAAAATTATCAAGAAAATATTGAGCGATTTATAGCCAATAAAGTTCTTATTGAAGACTTAGAAGATATTTTAGAAATACAAGCACAAAAATTAATCGTTCCTATGAAAATTATTGCTAAAACAAAAAGTTATGAACATTCAGAAAATATAGAGAATATTTTGCTTCAAATTATTCGACAATTTACAGCGAAAATTTGTAATGATGAAAGAGATAATGATTTTGAAAGCAATCATAAATTCATAGAATCTTTATCGGTTATTTTATTAGAGACTAATAAAGAAAAAATATCCAAATATTTAAAACCTTTAATTGATAATTTTATTCCAACAAAAGATATGGCTTGGTTGTTTGCTCAAATAATTATGTTACAAGATAAAATAAAAAACTATGAAAACTTTTGGTATATATGGAGTTTATTCGAAGATAAAATAATTGAGACCTGTAAAAATAATAGATATAGGGATACAAAAAAAGTTATTTATGCTTATATGTTAGTTTGGAGTCCTTATGGTGCTATTTGGAAAAAAGAAGCTAAAGATTGGCATTCATTAAAAGAAAAGGATAAAAGATTTTTTGTAAGAATCACAAAAGAACTAGGACATAATCCATCAGTTTTATATGCAATTTCTTTTTTATTAAACAGTATTGGTTCTAGTTATTTAAACGATGGTATCAAATGGATATCTTCTATAATACAGCAAAATCCTAATCTGATGAAAGTAGAGCTGGAAATAAATACTATTTATTATTTAGAACAAATATTAAGAAGATATATTTTAAAAAGCAAACAAGAAATTAAAAAAGATAAAAGTAAAAAAAATAAGGCATTGACTATTTTAAATTTTTTAGTTGAAAAAGGTTCAGCTATTGGATATAAATTAAGAGAAAGCCTATTATAGGAAAGTTAGCATGAGTTTATCAAAAAGAGATAAAAAAGCAAAATAAAGACTTTAGAAGTGAGGAAAAAATGAACATAAAAGACTACAAAGCAGGAACATATAAACAACAATACAAATACAAAAGTTTTTCTCCATCAAAAATAAATCATAGTTTTGTATGGGATGATCCGGAGATTAACACTATGCTTGAAGATGCTACGAGGGCTTTAGGTGAGTTAAATGCATATACTATGATAGTGCCAAATGTAGATATATTTATACAAATGCACATAACAAAAGAAGCAAATACTTCAAGTAAGATAGAGGGAACAAAAACCGAGATAGATGAAGTTTTGGTTTCAAAAGATCAAATAG
>CAZMYQ010000061.1:0-3666 GCA_964570545.1 uncultured archaeon
ATTATATCCTTCCAATACTTTATTAGAATCTCTATTATAATTATTTCTTTTAGCTTTGAAATCAATTGCAAATGGAGGATCTGTAATAATCAAATCTATAGTATTATCAGGAATTTCTTTCATTAGCTCTAACGCATCTCCGCAATAAATTTCGTTTAATTTAAATTTTCCAATTCTTTTTTCCATAATCTTTATAACAAAAATTTCTTATATTTTTAAAAAATAGATATCAATTCACTATTTAATATTATCTTTAATGAATATTTTTATTTTCTTTCTAATTAGTGTCCAACGTAATAAACTTATTAATATTCTTTAAATTAATAAACTTATGAAGTGTGGTTTGGAAATTCATCAACAGTTAAAAACTAAAAAACTATTTTGTAATTGTCCTTCAGTTCTATCAGACAAAGCTACAAAAAAAATAGTTAGAAAATTAAGGCCAGTTCCATCTGAAACTGGCGAATTTGATCCTGCTGCATTAGCTGAATTTATGAAAGGTAAAACATATATTTATGAATTTGATGATTCTTATGCTTGCTTGGTAGAATTAGATGAAGAGCCTCCTCGAGAAGTTAATAGAGAAGCGCTAGAAGTCGCATTGATGGTATGTAAATACTTAAACTGTAAAATAGTTGATGAAATTCAAGTCATGAGAAAAACTGTAGTTGATGGTTCAAATGTATCTGGATTTCAAAGAACAATGCTTGTTGGAATGGATGGATATATCGAAATTGATGGAAAGAAAATAAGAATTAATACTGTTTGTTTAGAAGAAGATGCTGCTAGACCAATAAAGCAAACTGATAAAGAAATTATTTATAGATTAGATAGATTAGGAATTCCTCTAATTGAAATAACTACTGCACCTGACATAGAATCTCCAGAAGAAGCAAAAAAAGTAGCTTGGTATATTGGTATGGTATTAAGAAGCACTAGAAAAGTTATGAGAGGTTTAGGTACTATAAGACAGGATTTAAATGTTTCTGTTGAGGGAGGTAATAGAGTTGAAATTAAAGGAGTTCAGGATTTAGATTTGTTAGATAAATATGTGGAATATGAGATTATGCGCCAAAAGAAATTATTAGAAATCAAAGATAAAATTAAAAATTTAGAAATAGAATTTAATCCAGTCGATTTAACTGAACATTTTAAAGAATCTGAATGTAAAATACTTAAAGGAAAATACGTATTTGGTTTAAAATGCCCTAAAATGAAAGGAATTTTAGGTATAGAAGTTCAACCAGGAAGAAGATTTGGCAGTGAGTTGTCAGATTATGCTAAAGTATATGGACAAGTGGGAGGTATAATCCATTCTGACGAAAATTTATCAAAATACAAGATAGACGAAAAAAAGATAAGAGATATCTTAGATTGTTCTGAAGATGATGCATTTATTTTAGTTGGGTCTGAAGATAAAAATAAAGCATATAAAGCAATTGAAGCAGTATATAAGAGATTAATTATGGCGAAAGAAGGTGTTCCGGAAGAAACCCGTTCTCCTTTGGGTGATGGGACAACTAGATTTTCTCGTCCTATGCCTGGTGCAGCAAGAATATATCCTGAAACAGATGTACCACCAATATGTACAAGAAATATAAATGTTAAGTTAAATCCTTTGTTAATAGATTTAGAAAAAGAAATATCTAAAGAAATTGGAGAAGATATGGCTAAGAGAATAGTTTATTCTGAATATATTGATATATATGAAAAAGCAAATAATAAAAAGGTCGCAGCAGATATTTTAATAAATAGATTTAAAGGATTCAAAAGAGAAGGTATTGATGTTGATTCTTTGAATGATGAAGTCATTTTAAGATTAATTGAAGATTACGGAGCAAAATATCCAAAAGAAGCGCTCAAGAACATAGTTATTGAATTAGTTAATGGTAAAAATTACGATGAAATAATTAAAAAATATAGTATAACAATAGATGAATCTGAAATTAAATCTAAGATAGAAGAAATTTTAAATAATAATAAGTATATTTTAGAAAAAGGAGATAAAGCATTTCCAATTTTAATGGGTTTAGTTATGAAAGAATTTCGTGGAAAAGTAGATGGTTCTGTTGTCTCAAAGTTAGTTAGAAAAGTTTTAGAAAAATATCTTAAATGACTTTTTATAAATATTTTTATGAACTTAAATAGAGTATATGAATATCTTGAAAATAACAAGCACAAGAGATTTTTAATTCAAATTCCAGAAGGGCTTTACAAAGAAGTTCCAAAACTATCAAAATATGGTGTAGTAGATTATGTATATGGCGCATGTGATGTAAAACCATATTTATTAAATCAATTTGATGAAATTATTCATATAGGACATAATAAAATGAAAAATATAGAATATAATCCTAAGATTAAATATTTCCCTTTAGAATTTGATTTAAACGTTGAAGATTTAAAGGAAGCTCTTAAAGATTTTGATAAAGTGTATTTAGTTTCTTCTGTTCATTATTTGAATAAGGTAAGAATATTGATTGATAACAAAAAAATTTTTGCTAAGGAAGGAAAATTATCTGATTTTGGTCAAGTTCTGGGATGCGACGTCTCTGCAGCAGGACATGAATTTCCTATTGTTTGTGTATCAGATGGAAATTTTCATCCTATAGGTTGTGGATTGTACTATCAAAACGAAGTATATAAATATGATGGAAGAAAATTAACTAAAATAAATTACCAAGATGAGATAAATAAACGATATAAATATATTTCACGAATTTTAATGGGTAACAAATGCTGCGTAGTAGTTTGTAGAAAATTGGGGCAAATGAGAGTTAATAGAGCCAAGCAAATATATAATCTTCTTGTGAATCATGGATATAAGGTAGATTTAATATTTCAAGATGAATTTAGTAAAGAGAAACTTAAATATCATGATTATGATTTTTATGTATTTACCGGATGTCCTCGACTTTGTTTTGATTATAATGATGTGTTTACACCATCAGAAGTTGAAATGGTGTTAAATAATATAGATAAATATAAAATGGAGCAACTTTGGATGAATTAATCAACATATATTAATTCACCATAGAGTCTTTTAACTACACCAGAATCTCTACCTCTGCCATACCTTATCTCTCCAGTTTGAACTATAATATATTTATTAATATTATTGTTTCCTTCAATTTTTTTAGCAAATTCACCAACTAAAGAGTGATAATTGATTTCTTGCTCAAAAGGATGTTTATTAAAATATCGTTTTAAGAGTTGGTTGTAGTATATTAAAAATATGCTTGAAATAAAAACACCTGCGATAGATCCTAAACATTTACCAAATAAAAATACACAAATAAGAAAAATTAGATATGGTGCAAAAATCATTGTTAAAATTTCCATAAATCCTTTTAGAAAATTTTTAAATATATTAAAAGATAGTTCAATATTTTAATGACAGATATTATATTAAGTTTAATATCAATAATATTTAACTTTGGGCCAATAATTCTATATGTTATTGGCAGTGTATTAATAGGATATAACTTGTTTATATATGTTTCTGATAGATATAATGATTTATTTCGTGCGCTTGATGATGAATTAAAATTTGGATGGGCTATGATAGCTACATTTGCATCTATAGGTGTAGGCTTAATGTTTTATTTGATTTTTGGATATATTGGATATTTTATTGGGATAAGTGTTGGTTTTGCAATGATGTAT
>CAZMYQ010000062.1:0-3635 GCA_964570545.1 uncultured archaeon
AAAATTAAATTGTGTCATGATTTCACATAATCATACTGATCACATAACAGATGCTCCAATATGTATAGAAGGCATGACAAATGGTTGTTATGAAAAAAAAGGAATATTGGTTGGACCAAAAACAATATATGAAGACCATGAAAACTTTAAATCTCTATCTAATTATCATTTAAATGCATGTAAAACAAAAATTTTGGCTGAACCAGGAAAAGAAATTAAACTATTCGATGGATTGAAGGTTAAAGTGGCGCCTACAGAACACAATGAGCCATATGGGGTTGGATACATATTTGAAACGGAAGATATACAAGTATCATATTTAGGAGATACTGCATACTTTGAAGGTTTAGAAGATTATCATAAAGATTCAGATGTTTTAATATTCAATTTAATATCGCCAGATGAAACAAAAATAGATGCTACTTCATTACATACTGTATATAATTTATTAGGACATATAAAACCAAAGTTGGTTTTATTAACGCACTTTGGATTAAAAATAATAATTCATAAATTGGAAAGAACGTTATCAAAGAAGATATATGAAAAGTTTGGAATTAATACTTTTGTTGTTTATGATTTTGATTGGTATGATTTTGGAAAGTCGATTTCTCACGGGAAAGCTTCTTTCGTGCGTTTCTTGAAAATATAACAATCGGATTTTTTACATTACATTCTTTTATACACAAATTAAAAAGTTTCATATTTGAGCAATTATATGGTTTATATTTATGTTTGCGAGCGTGAGATATAAAATATTTAGTTTTCTTTTCGTCAAAATCTGGTTGATTTGAATATATCTTTAAAATATCTTCATCAGAACAATTGGTATTTATTAGATAAAATAATAATACTAAACGCTCTTGGTGAGATAACTCATCTCCTGCCAACGCACGCTCAATTAATTTTTTTATACATGGTGGTGATAATTCATAAACTGTCTTTATGTTAACATTTCTTTCAAGTTTTTCAACATCTACTTTTTTAATTAGTTTAATATTTTTTGTTAAATTTTCAATATATACGTTTAATACAAAATCTACGAGTTCATGTCTGCTTAAAAAAACATTTCCTTGACCAACCAAATAGTTTTGTAAATCAAATGAACTTAATTTTAGAAAATCAAAAATATTAACAACATATATTTCTATAGAATCAGATTTTGAGCCAAAATATGTAAATATATATTCATTTTCTTTTGATTTTTTGACGAGGATTTTCTTTATAGGCTTTTTAAATATCTTTAAATAATAAATTTCAAGTTTTTTTGACAACTCTGGCTTAAATATTTCTTTCAATCTACGTTTAAATTTATTTAGTTCTTGAACAGTCATCTCCAATTTAAGAAATTCATCGTCAAATTTATTTAATTTTCCTTCAAGAAAATTTTTAAATTTTTCATATAAATCCATAAATATATATACAAAAAAATACTTAAAATAATGGCTAAGAAAAACAAAGCATACTTGCCAAGCGCGATTGGGCTATATAGATTTGATGAAGAAGAAAAAAGTTTATTTCAATTGTCGCCATATCATATAATAATTATAACGTTGCTGTTTGTAGTGTTAGAATTCATTTTACACATATTATTTAAGATAAAAGTTTAAAAATTAGAGTTAATCTTTCATAACCTGGTCATACTTTTTTAATAATTCTTTTTTTTCTTTACAATCAACCAAACATAAATCCAATACTTCCCTGAAGTTTCGCACATAATAAATATTAACATCTTTTAATAAACTTTCGTCTAAAACTAAATCATCTTTATTAACAGCCGGAATAATAATGTTTTTGAACCCTTCTTTAATTGCTCCTTCGACTTTTTGAGTAATTCCACCAACAGCCAAAACTTCTCCTTTAATAGATAATGATCCAGTCATTGCAATATCTTGTCTTATTGGAATTCCAGTTATGGCTGAAAATATAGCCAAAGCAATAGTTATTGATGCGGAATCTCCTTCTACTTTTTCTCCCAAATTAGGAATTAATTGGATATAAATATCATAATTCTTTAAATCTTTTCCACAAACTTTTTTAATTATTGCTCCTACGTTGTTTATTGCTGTTTTGGCGATATCTCCGAGTTGTGTACCAGCAATTATTTTAGCATCTCCTGGTGAATATACAACTTGCGCTTCAACTGGACAAACAATTCCTTGTCCTTTTTCTCCCAATAAAACAGCCATTCCGTTTGCGACACCGACTCTTTCACCAGATTTTGAATATTCGTAGTATTTTCTTATTTTATCTATAGCATGTTCAACTAATTGATATTCTAAAGGCTTCCATGTTTTTTTAGCTTCTAAAACATCTTCAACTTCGACAACATTTTTTCCTTTAGATTTTGCTATATCTCCAGCAATTCTAATAAGACCTCCTAATTCTCTAAATCTAGTAGTTAATCTATCTTTTCTTCCAGCTAATTTTTTGGCTTCTTTTAGAATTTCAACTGCTGCCTCGTATGAAAAATGAGGTATTTTTCCATCTCTTTTAACTTCTTGAGCTATGAATTGAGCTATTTTCATTCTATTTTCATCCGTATCTGGCATATCGCTTTCTAAAACTACTTCATATCCATTTCCAAGAATCCTGCTTCTTAACGCAGGATGTAATTTTTGGAGATCAGGATAGTTTCCTGCTGCTACCAAAATAAAATCACAAGGTACTGGTTCTGTTTTTACTATTGCGCCGGCGCTTCTATCATCCCTACCTTTTATTGGATATTTTTTATCTTGCATTGCAGTTAAAAGTTCTTGCTGCAATTCTAATGGAAACGTTCCAATTTCATCAATATATAATACGCCCTTATGTGCTTGGTGTATTGCTCCAGGCTCTACTCTCAAATGAGGAGGAGTTTCAAGACCGCCACTTTGGAATGGATCATGTCTAACATTTCCAAATAAATATGCTCCTGAAGGAGCAGTAATCTCTACAAATGGAACTTTTTTATCACTCCTATCTATCAATAATTTTGGTAGCATCTTTTTATTAAATCCGATTTTTGATGTTATAATCATATATGCTATATATCCTAATAATAAAACAATTGCCAAAAATATGAACACTAAATCAGATATCAAACGCAATAAATACAATAGGAATAATATGACGCCAAATAGAACTGTTAATGCTGTAACAAACATTTGAGTATTGGCTTTTCTCAAATCAATAGATTTTAACTGTTCTATTTCAATTATTTTTTGCCCTTCTCCAGCAGGGACAACTCGTATAAGAGGATTATTTTCATCTTTGGGATTAGGATATACCAAAACGTCAACCAAATCTTTTGGCTCTAATAATTCTGCGATTGCACGAGCAATCATACTTTTTCCTGTTCCTGGTTCTCCGAGCAGTAATAAATGCCTCCTATGTTTAGCAACAAGTTTAGCAATCTCAACTGCTTTTTCTTGACCAATAACTTGATCTATTAATTTTTCAGGTATTTTAATATCTGCTGTAGTATTAAATTTTTCAGGAAATTCCATTATGTATTAACTAAATGTATTTATAACATTGTAATTAAGTTATTATATATCGTAGAATGTATGAAAAAGAACAGAATAAAATTAGCATTAAAGAAAATATATAAAGTTATGGACAAATATGCAGAAAAAGTCGAAAACAAAATCAAA
>CAZMYQ010000063.1:0-3628 GCA_964570545.1 uncultured archaeon
AATTTTATCTATGTTTTATATTTATCATAATTTATATAATATAATGGCTAAAAAAGAAAATATTCACAAAGATTTTAGAGAATATTCGATCGTAGAATTTTTCAAGAAGAATATGCAGATGCTTGGTCTATCTCAAAAACAAAAGGCATTGGTTGTTATAGTTCATGAGTATGTAACAAATTCCTTAGATGCTTGTGAGGAAGCAGGAATTTTGCCAGACATAAGAGTAGAAATAAAAAAAATTAAGAAATCAAAGGAAAAAGAAATATATAAGGTAACAGTTAAAGATAATGGTCCTGGAATTTCAAAAGATTTGGCACCAAAAGCATTTGGAAAACTTCTCACAGGTACTAAATTCCATAGATATTATGTATCCAGAGGGCAACAAGGTATTGGGGCGGCAGCATGTACAATGTTTTCATTGATAACTACGGGAAAACCAATTTATATAAAATCTGGAAGAGATGGAAAAGTTTTTGAAATGGAGTTGACTATATCAAAAGATAATAATCCTGTAATTTTAAGTTGCAAAGAATATGAAGGTTCATTTAAGGGACTTCAAATTACAGGATACTTTGGAGATGTTCAATACGTTAGAGGAAAATCATCTGTATATGAATACCTTAGAAGGACTGCTTTGGCGAACCCACATGCAACAATAACTTTGGTTGAGCCTGACGGTACTATAAACAGATGGGAAAGAACAACTAATGAATTAATAGCTCCAAAAAAAGAAGCAAAACTTCATCCAGCAGCAATAAATACTCATGACTTTTTAGCATTATGTGAAATAACAAGAGCAAAAACTGTTAAGAATATGATAGTAAATGACTTATCTAGTACTTCTCAAAAAACAATTGAGAAATTAAAAGAATTATTAAAAGATAAGGCATATTTATTAGATATCTCTCCAAAAGAAATAAAGTGGGAAGATGCAGAATTAATAGTTGAAAACTTATTAAAATTAGAATATAAAGCTCCAAAATCAGATGTTTTAATTTCAATTGGTGCTGAAAATATTGAAAATACATTAAAAAACATTTTAAAACCATCGTTTGTTAAAGCCATCACTAGAAAACCAAAAGTTTATAGAGGAGGAATACCTTTCTTAGTAGAAGTTGGTTTAGCATATGGTGGCGAAATCCAAAGTGGAGAAATATATAGATTTGCAAATAGAGTGCCTCTCCTTTTTGATCAATCTGCTTGTGCTATTACGACAGCAGCAAATCAGGTTAATTGGAAAAATTATGGTTTAAAAGATGACGATTTGAATAAACTAATTGTATTTGTAAATGTTGTATCTGTGCATGTACCATATACATCAACAGGAAAGTTAGCAATTGATCCAAGCGTCGAAGAAATAACTAATGAAATTAAATTGGCGATTATGGATTGCGCTAGATATCTTAAAAAACATATGAATAAATTAAAGAAACTTAAAGAAATAGAAGAAAAGAAAAAAGTTCTTGACTTATATGCGCCTACGTTAGTAGATTTACTAGCAAAAACGTTAGACTTAAACGAAAAAGAAAAAGAAACTTTGTTAAACAACCTTAAAGAAATGATTGAAGAAAAATACAAAACAGAGGTGATTTAATGTTTAATGAAGAAGCATTCAAAACTTTAGAAACTGTTTTAAATGAAATTGTCGAGCAAATAAAAAATAAAAAAATTCCCAAAATTGAATTTATAAGAAGAACTCTGTCAAATGTTAAGTGGAATGAAAAATCAAAGATGCTTGAAGTCGGTGAAAAAATTTCAGAAAGAACATTTTTACACCCTTCACAAGCAAAGAAATTCTTGCAATCTGTCATGGTTATGCACATAATGGAAGAAATAAAAAAGTCGAAGATTCCAATATCCCTTAGAGGAGTTTATTATGCTGGAAAAAGGACTATGGAAGGAAAAACTACTAAGACCTCAGAAGATATATGGGATGATCAAAAAGAAAGTAATGCAATTATAGAAGATTTGGAGACAACATTTGGATTCTTGAGGGAAGATTTTGGAATTATAGCAAAAGGAAAGGGGAGTGTCGCAGGTCCTATCGTCTTTGAAGACGAAGGAGATATTATTGATTGTACCAAATTAGGTTCATCTGGTTGGACAATTCCAGCAATTGTTGAGCCTTGGAAGTTAAAGATAAAAGAAATGTCTGCTGATTTCGTTTTAGTAGTAGAAAAAGATACTGTTTGGAAACAATTAACTCAAGATAGATTTTGGAAAAAGCATAATTGCTTATTGATAACTGGAGGAGGTCAGGCAGATAGAGGTACAAGAAGATTATTAGTTAGATTACAAAATGAATTTAAGATTCCTATATATGTTCTGGTGGATTGTGACGCTTATGGTTGGTATATATACTCAACATATAAATACAGTTCAATTAACTTATCATATATTAGTGACAAATTGGCAGTAACTAATGCTAAATGTTTGGGTGTTTTAAGTTCAGATTTGAAAGAATTTGATTTGCCTGAAAATGTTTTGATAAAATTGAAACAACATGATTATAAGAGATTAAAAGAATTAAAGAGATATCCATGGTTCCAATCAAAAGAATGGAAACGAGAAATCGCACTCATGGAAAAAATGAAAGTTAAAGCAGAAATTGATACTTTTGCAGCAAAAGGTTTAAGATACTTGGTTGATGTTTATTTACCAACAAAAATAGAAAATAAAATGTGGATTGATTAGATATCTGAAGGTCTTAACAAATAGATTAATAGAACAAACATTAGCGCAGTGAATGGCATAATAAAGTATACAAATACTTTAATTAAAACATCCATTCCTCCAACCGCTGCAAACATATCTGAACCCATTCCAATCATTCCCATAATCGCCGCACCAATAATGACAGATATTGGCACCACAACAAAAATTACAATATATATTTCAGTCATAAGATTTAAAGTATCTATGAATTGTTCTTCTTTCATTCTTTTTTCTTCTAATAATTTATCCGCCAATCTTTCTAAATAATCTCTTAAATTACCTCCAGTTTTTATTATTGAAATTACTCCATATAGAATTTCAGACCATTTTTTACTTGGTGTTAGTTTTGCTTCTCTTTCCAATGCAGAGAATATATTCATACCAAACAATTCAACACTTCTATATATATCTTTGAATCTCGTATTCATAGTTTTGAACTCTTCAAATGTTGCTAATATTTTTATCATGTTTTTTACTGATACTCCTGTATCTGCAATTGTTGCAAAGTGAGCAATAACATATGGAAGTTCAGTATCTATTTTTGATCCTAATGAAATATATTGATATCTAGGCAAATACGCCATTATGAGTAAAGTTATTACAAATCCAAATAAAGAAAAACTTAATCCAATAATGAGGCTCGGTATCAATTGATTTAATACTAGATATGCTAAAGAATATCCTATAGAATATGCTACAACCATGCTACAAATTGATATTAACAAAGCAATTGCCACGTATTCGTTTATTGATATTCCCCAACCAATTATTGGTAAATATTTTCTCATAGGCAAAAATAGAGGCTTAAAATATGGTACTATATCTTTTAGTTCTTTATACGCTTGCTTAGCATATTCTCTTTTTATCATTAAAATATCCAAAATCTGCCAATCTAATTTACCAAGGAAAA
>CAZMYQ010000064.1:0-3555 GCA_964570545.1 uncultured archaeon
CCAAATAATTGTTAAATGTAAAGACAATAAAGTTACTGATGTTAACATTCCAATCAAAGATAGTAACTTTTATGTATTAAACACAAATGATAGATATGATTCATTAAAAGATTTGAAAAATAATTTTAGATGCAACTATGAAGTTATTTGTGATGATAATTTAAATGAATGTTATTATGTAAAAAAGATCGATTTAAATCAATGACTTGATGATGTGTTTTTATCTTTATTATATGTAGATTTCGGCAATTTACTTAACTTATACATTTCTTTATTTAAGATTTTAGAATTATGCTCAATTATATTCTTAGGAGGATAAGCAATATAGTTTATTTTTATTGCAATGAATGTCAAGATTAGAACACATATTGCCAATATTATTAGCAACTCCAACGATTCCATTTAAAAATTTAAAAATTAATAAAATATTTTTGTAAGTACCAATTGACAGCGGCTGGTGGTAAGCTGCCTTTTGTTCTTTGGTCGGATTGATCTAATCGGTATAAACCTTTGCTCCAACCGCTCCCGTTTCACCAACTTCCCAATCATTAATCATATTAAATCATCTTTCATGGGAAGTTGATTTCGTCTCTGTAGAGCGGTTTGCCTTTCGGCAACATTTTTGTACGGAGCGGCAGACTTTCCTCCTTACGGAACCGACCCTCCAGCCGCTGTATTAGTTAAATTATCTTTTAAATAATATATATTTAGGATTACGAATTGACTTTAAAGCCTATGTTTATTAGTTTTTTCTATCATATTTTTAAGTTTTAAGATTTTTTCAGAAACGACAGAGATCATCATAAAATCAGATTCCCACCTCCTCATCATAAAAAATAAAAAAAATAAAGAGAAAATTATCTTACTAAATGCTCGTGAGGTAATTCATACTCTACAATTTCATTTTTGTCAAACCAAAGAGAAATTTCTCTTTCAGCAGATTCCTTTGAATCAGAAGCATGAATTAGATTCATGACAGGTTTTCCATTAGCATCGGCGTGCGCCATTGAAAGATGGGCATAATCTCCTCGTATTGTACCAGGAGGCGCTTTATTTGGTTCTGTTGGTCCGACTATTTTTCTAACTACTTCTATAGCATTTACTCCTTCAACAACCATAGCGACAACAGGTCCAGAAGTTAAATATCCAACTAAACTATCATAAAATGGTTTTCCATGATGTTCTGCGTAATGTTTTCCTGCGTGGTCTTCACTAACTTTTAACATTTTAAGAGCGATTATTTTTAAACCTCTTTGCTCGAATCTTTTTATAATTTCACCAACCAAACCCCTTAAGACTCCATCTGGTTTAATTAAAACAAATGTTCTTTCTATGTGTTCGCTCATAAATAATAAATTGTTGTAAAATATATTTATTTTTAGTTTTCATTAATTTTTTCTATTATACATTTTAAAGCATCTTCTACGCTCCACAATAACACTTTCCGTCTGTTTATATTTTCTGTTTCTCTGAATAAATAACACAATTTAGAAATATATGCTAAATCATCATACAATTTATAATAATTGCTAAAGCATTTTAAGTTTTGTTCTAGTTCTTCTATTGATATATATCCTTTTAATATAGAAATTGCATAATATTTGATTAAAATATTTTTAAGTACACTAGCATTTTTTCTTAAAGACATATCTAAGCAATATTCATTATATATACTATCTAAATATTCAATTGCGTAATATATTAATTTAAAAACATTATTATTCTTGGCAACCTCTTCAACACATTTTGAATATTTTTTATCTTTTAACATTTCACCATATACGTTACAAATAGCACATACAAAGTTTGGATCTTTGTCATGAATTATTTTTGATTCTAAGATAGACAATACTAAATCTAATATATTAACTAAATCACACATATCGTTTGTTTTTTGTTGCATAACCATACTTTCCATTTTTTATAGTTATTATAATTATATATATTAGTTATCTCCAATATAATGTTTACCAATTTATGTAGTTTAATTAAACAATAAAAATATTAATGGATAATTCAAAAAACGAAATATATGAAATAAGAAAATACTGTATAGACAATATAAAAGAATTAACAAAGGAATTTAAAGAAAATGCTGAAGATAATGGAATTTCTGTTCATATATGTAAATCGTTAAAAGATGCAAAGGTTTTAGTGGGGCGATATCCCGAAAAATATGTAGTAATGTCAAAGACTACTTATGGAGATGAATTGTTTTTACCATATTTTAAAACAGATCTTGGAGAACACATAGCATGGAAATTAGGATTAAAAAAGAAAAATCCAATTTTGCCATTAGAAGGATATAATTTAGAATTTATTTTAAAGAGTTTTAACTGTAATTCTGTAGAAGAACTAAAAGAAAAAGTTACAAATGAAGTAAAAAATAAGATTTTAGAAGCAAAAGTAGGAGTAACGGGCGCTAATGCATTAGTATCTGATGGGTCTATATATCTTGTAGAAAATGAAGGTAATATAGCAAACATAATTACAAGAGAAAAATTAGTAGTTATTACGAATAATTCTAGAATATATCCTTCTCACGAATATGCAATAAAATGTGTAAAAAAGCAAATTGAATATTCTACAGGCCAAAGAATCAGTTCGTACATTCACATTATTGGAGGTCCTTCTCAATCTGCAGATTTGTTCACAAAAATGGTTGGAATGTATGGTACAAAAGACGTTGAAGTTATTTTATTAGATGTCAGTGATCATCCATTTCTTGAAGTATTTATGTGTATAAATTGTGGAAATTGCATTAGACACTGTCCAATATTTAAACATAAAATATTTGGTGGATATAGATTAGGGGGAAGAGGTATTTTAATGCATCAATTGGAAAAAGAAGCATATTTATGTACTCTATGTGGTGCTTGTAAAAGAGCGTGCCCTGTAGGAATAGATATTCCAGAATTAATTATCAAATTTAGAAATATTTTAGAAGACAAAGGCAAAAATAACGAATTAGTCAGAAATAGTATTTTGTCAAATAAACAAGACGATGATTTATTTTATTGTTGCTAAAATCGATTAAAACATATGCGCATTTATTTATTTTTCAACAACTAAATATTATTATGCATGTATGTTCTTGGTGTGGCCAAGAAGTTGAAAAAGTATATAAAGTTAACTACAACGGTGAAACAATTTATGTTTGTGATTCTTGCTTAAAACAATTCAAATCAAATAACCAAGAAGTAGAGATTAAAACCCAACCAAAAATAGTAAAACAGAAAGTTAGAGAAAAAACAATAGTTGAAAATTATAAAGAAATAATTCTAAATATATTAAAAGAAAAAAACCTTACTGTTGAACAATTTGCTCAAAAAATAAACGAAAATGAAACTCATATAAGGAAAATAATACATGGCGACTATCCATTGGATTTAGAAATAGCTAAAAAAATAGAAAAAACTTTTCATGTAAATTTAATCAAAGAAATAGAATATGAAGAAGAAATAGAAATTTCAGAAGAAGATGATGAAGAACTAGGATTATCATTTGATGAAGTAAATATTAAAATTAAGAGAAAATAATAATTTCCGTATCTAA
>CAZMYQ010000065.1:0-3532 GCA_964570545.1 uncultured archaeon
AGTTTTATCAATATACTTTTATTTTATTGTGTCAGTAGTTTTCATCTTTTATTTGATATTGAGTATTTTAATATCTATTTTATTATATTTGGCCTTAAAGAAAGATGCGACCACACCTATTTATTTAAGTTCGTTGTTTTTATGTATGTCTTTATTGCAGTTTTCTATTTTTGTATTTACATTTCTTGTTTATATACTTTTGGAAATATTTCAAATAGAATTGAAATATGAACATATACCAATCTTGATAATTTTAAGTATAATATATTCTGTATTTTGTGTTCCTCTGATTTACAATTTGATGCCTTGCCTAGCATTGTTGATATTGCCTAATCTAAGAAAGTCAGAGATTTTAATCTTAGATTTTATTTATGTAATTTTAAGCGTTTTCATATTTTTATTTTCACAAAATTTAATTCTAGATTTAATCATAATCATATTTAGTATATTCTATCTTCATTTAAGTAAAAAAATTTTGGAGAATAAATTTATTTTTGTTTGTTTTCCAAGAAATCTTCAATTGTATAATTAAAATCTGAATCATCTTTTAATACACCTGCATATTTTAAGTATGCTTTTGCCAAACCATAAAATACTGCGCTTAAAGGTCTTCTTCCTCTATTGTTACATGGTATTATATAATCTATCTTTGATATTGGGCTGTTTGTGTTACACAATGATATTACTGGATATCCCATTTCAAAGGCTTCATTTAATGCTTCTCTATCTAATATTGGATCAGCAATTAAAACAATTTCAGGTTCAAAGTATTCATATCCTTCTGGATTTGTAAATGTTCCTGGAATGAATTTTCCTACAAATGATTTTGCTCCAATTACTTCTGCAAATTTTTGTGCAGGATTAAATGCTGCCCTTCTTCTAGTACAAACTGCTATTTTGCTTGGATCGTAGTTTGCCAATAATTTTCCAGCCATGTTAATTCTTTCTATTATTTTTTTTGCATCTATTATGTGTACTCTATCTACTCTTACTTTGTAAATGAATTGTTTCATATATGCGTTTCTTCTTGTTGCACCCAAATGGACTCCATAGTTTAATATTTCTTTTGGAGTTAACATCTTTATCACCCTTTCTTTTTACTCTTTAAACGGAGAGGAAGTTTTACCTTCCAACTCCGTATTATTATTTAGAAGTAAAAAATATATATGGCTTTGTGGTAGAAAGAGTTATTTAGCGTTTGCCTGTATTTTTTTAATATTTATCGTAATATGTTTGTCTTTTGCATATATGGTTACTTTGTATTTTCCATAAGTTAAATTATTAGCGTTAGGTCCGCTTACTTCAACACATAATTTACTTGAATATAAATTGTTCTTTGTGTCGCATGTCTGACCAAAGTATATTCTATTTTCATTATATTTCTTATATATTTCGTTTAATGCTTCTATTAATCCTGGGCTGTTAATTGATCCAACAACGTATACTGTTTCATTTATTGGCTCTCTATTAGTATTGTCAGATTTACTACCATATAAAACGTTTAAATTTTTAATTAAAAATTCATCTAGTTTTTTGGCCAAAAATGATGCTAATCCATTTACATCACAATAATATTCATTACAATCACAATAATATGACTTATCTGCGCTATGAGTACATACTACAAATATGCTCGAAGAATTATCTTGTGGTTTATATTCATTTGACATACCACTCAATCCTAATTTATCTTTGGTTATATTAACTCTTATGGAATTCGTTTTGCAGGTTGTTCCAGTCGTATCTCCCTTTTTCTTTAATGAATATTCCATATATACTGTACATTCGATAGGTTTATTTTGATTCAACAAATCTTTCATCTCTGAAGGATTTGTTTCATTACCTTTCCTATACGCAATGCTTAATATGTCTAAATAAGATAATCCATTTACATCGCTTATGTTACTATATGTATCCTTACCACTTATGTTATTATTACATGAAACATATACTTCTATGTTAGATACATTTATTTCGTCAATTGGAACATCGCCGATATATTTTACATATATCCTATTATCATTGTCTTCATTACGTAACTCCAATGCATTTCCTATATATTTAAAGTCGTATTCTATTTTTTCAGGATTTATTTCGTGTCTTACTCCTACACCATCAATTATTTCACAAGTAACAAAATCTCCATTGTCGCTTATTGTATTCAATGAATAAGGTATATCATGTCCTAACAAAATTTTTTCTCCTACTTTTCCATGACCTCTATAATTACTATTTCCGTTTATGTAACATTCCACGTCTAAATCAGAATATCCGTCATCGTCAATTTTTACATACAAATCTCTAAATTTACCTTCGTTAATGTCATAAGTACCAGAAAATGTCAATTTCTTTATAGAAACCTTATCCATTCCGACAAACATTTTAATTTGTTTGTGTTTTTCTTCTTTACATACATAATCATCATAACCTTTTGGTTTTCCTAATATTACAGCATCTATATCTATAGTATTTAATCCTCTATTTTCAGGCAATTCATCTACTTGAATTGGTTCTTCATATGGCAATCCATCAATGATATCCTCTCCAATTAATTTTCCATTGTTGCGGAAATAAATATGTGTTTTTATCTCATATTGTTCCGTAAAACTTGAACCAACTCTATCAATATGTATTATAGGTTTATTATCTTTTGAAAGTATACGTAAATATCTTCCAGACAATACATCTCTAAATGCCGCACATTCTTTTGGTTCTTCATGTATTTTAATATTTACCTCAAATTCTCCATATACGTACTTCGTTGATCCATCTTCTTCATCCTTAGCTTCTGCCAAGACCCAAATCTTGCCAGAAATATCATCAGATAAAATGTCTAATTTATCAAAATTCAATGTT
The DNA here is from genome assembly GCA_964570545.1 of uncultured archaeon. GTDB lineage: Archaea > Iainarchaeota > Iainarchaeia > JAADDC01 > CAZMYQ01 > CAZMYQ01. Next base: position 2,857 of record CAZMYQ010000065.1, read on the forward strand.
AATGTAGCATAATTTCCGCTAACATCTGGGTGGATTTCTACAATACCTTTCAAAGCCTTATCATAACCATATTTTATAATTCCAGTTAAATCGTATCTTGATTCATTAGTACATGTAATTTGTTTTCCTGAAATTTTTTTAACATCCTTTGCATTTATTGTTAAATCTTCACATTTCAAAGTATTTTCTTTAGGAATTATAAACAATTTAATTCCATTTTCACATGAATATTGAGATGGTAATTTTTCAGCATAAACTTTAACAACTCCGCTATCTTTTATATATTTAGATAAATCTAACGTAACTTTTCCATGTTCATCTGTAGTTCCACAAGCATCTGCGTTAGATTTTAAACTCAAGGCAAATCCTTCTTCATTCATTGCGCATATATAAGCACCTTTGATAGGTTGTCCTTTTTCATCAAACACGTTGATATCAACTGAATAATTACCGTATAAATAATACTTATCTGCTCTTATTATAGCCAAATATTCTCTAATTTGCATCGGTATTGAAAATTGTGCCACTTCAAAACCATTTGAATCCGTGATATCAATTGTTAAATTATCTAATCCTGTATATCCTTCAAAGTACAAAGATAATTCAGTACATGTTATTTCATTTGGAATTAAACTTAAACTTGCTTGTTGTCCATTAATTTGACCAACTGATGAAG
>CAZMYQ010000066.1:0-3488 GCA_964570545.1 uncultured archaeon
GAAAAAGATGGGCAAATTGTTACTATAAATAATGCAATATGTGATAAAAAAGTAAATCAGTGTACATTTATTGATAGTAATATAAAATATCTAAAAGATAAAATTAAATTATTTGTGTATACTCCGACAGTAGGGCAACTGTACGCTAAAATTGACGGTAAAAAGTATATATGTAGTGATAATGAAGGTTCTGTATGTTACTGCGATATAAATAGTAAAATATGTAGAATTGTTGTTAATAAAGGAGTAAAGATTATTGAACTATATAAAAATGATGAACCATTTTATAAAATGTTTAGATTATCTTCAGATATTAATAGTAATTTAACTATTGAAGAGCATATAAAAGACAATAATAAAGAAATTTCTATAAAAAACGACGATAATGAAGACGTTTTGGTATATTTAGAAACAGACAAAAATGTAAAATTGAAAAATGTAGCATATAAAATTAACGGTGATAAAAAAATATCAATAGCACCAATTGGAGTTAAAAAACGATTTAATATAATAGTGCCTGTAACTGAAGATGTAGAATTTAAAGCCAATCCATATGATATAAAGAATATTGATTTAATCATAGAACCAATGAAAAACATACCTAATGCATATGTGGTTGCTATAAAATTATTAAATACTGATGATGTTTTTAACTGTGAAAATATAGAATATATCTGTGGAAATCTTGATAAAAACACATCAAATAATGTTATTTTATGTAATAAATCTAACTTTAAAGTAATATGTTATGTTGGAACTGAAAAAATTATTAAAGAATATTCTAGCGAATCGCCGTTTAGTTTTATTTTTGATCAGTATTATTATTTGATATTTGTTTTTCTTGTTGCGTTAGTGTTCTTTGTTTTTCTTCTTCGAATTTCACCAGATGTATTCCGCGAGAACCAGGATGATTAAGTATAAATGAATATATTTTTATTATATCTCCAATTATTCCAAAATTTTTTGGTATCTTTAAAAGATAATGTATTAATCTGCTTGGTGAAAAGTATATTTTATTATATATTTTCTTTTTATATTCATATAGTTGAATTACATCCATATCTTTAATATTACATCTATAGCCTCGGTTTGTAAACACTAATTTATTCATGGCTTTTGCGTGATAATATAGATCGGTTTTATAGTATGGAATAATTAAATGTAAATCTATTGCGTCGTATTTCCACTTTGAAATTCTTTCAAAACTTTTATCTAAAATCTCTTTAGATTCCCATGGATATCCAAAAAATGCTTTACATACTGTGTAAAGTTTAGAATTTTCTAATTTATCAAATAATTGTTCTGCAATATTTATTAGTTTTGGATCTACATTTATCTTTTTTAGAGATTCTTCACAGATTGCTGGAAGTTTTCCTATTATAATTTTACAGCCCGACTTGGAAAATATTTCAATTACTTCATCTTTGAAAAAATCAACTCTTGCCATAACTCCATAATTTAAGTGTTTCTCTATAGCATATGTTATAATATGTTGAATATAATCATAGTTCTTTAACATATCAAAATCGAATTCGAATATTATATTTTTAACGCCATGTTTTACTAACTCATCTATATCTTTCATTATTTTTTCTTCGTCAATTAGAGTCGTTTTATCGCATTTTAATATTTTGTCAGATATGTATGCTTTATAACAAAAAATACATCTTTCTGCACATGTAGATAGACAATCAATCTTTGCCCATGGTTCTCCAAAATATTTTGATTTGAAATTATTAAAATTTATTGGTCCATAGTAGTTTCTTAATTCTTTTAGACACTCATAATCTTCTTTAGATAGTGGTAACTCTCTTTTTATTCTTCCTAAATCTAAAACTTTCATAGTGCCGGGCAACTTATCTATATTTCCTTCAAATTTCCATATTACTGCTTCAGGAATGTCATAAATTCCATAATCAAAGTATAAATTGTTTCTTAACCAATCTTCTGGATCTTCTAGGAAATTTAAATTAACAGCCACTATGATACAATTTTCTACCGCTTTCTTGACTTCATCTAAAAATGAAAAATCTACATCTAAATTGTCAATGTCTAAACAGACAAACAAGTAATTTGGTTCATATGAAATCAAATCATCTACACAATCTTCTCTACTTATATTTTCATAATAGTAATCGCATGCGAAAACGCTATAGTTCTTAACTTCTTTAAGGATATATGTTAAGTTTAAAAGAGTCTTAGACATTTGAGCAGGAATATCAATTAAATGTTCTCGCCTATTCTTTAATTTTTTAAGTTCTTCTTTTGTATAGCGAGGAGGAGTGATTATTGCAATATACATTAATTTTTATAAGATTTTGAATTATAAGTTATTTAATGAAGTATATGAGTAATCACTTTTAAGTTTTAAAATATTTAAATAAAACGAAAATTGAAAGATAAATCCTTCTTTGAAAGATTTATCACTAAATATGATTTTGGTACAACTTCTTTACTTCCAGAAATTACTCCTGAAATGCTTCCCGGATTTAGAATATATATACCATCTTTATATTCTAAATATGGCTTGTGGGTATGTCCAAATAATATTATGTTTGGATTATATTTAACTTTTGCGTAACTATATAGTTCATTTATATTCCCTCTTCCAAATTGATGAGAATGAATAACAAATATTTTATGACTTTCAATACTTAATAACAATTCTTCAGGTAATCCATAGAAATCACAATTTCCAGATACTCCTTTAAATTCAGAAATATTTTCTAATTTTTCTATTATCTCAGGATTTGTATAATCTCCACATCCTATTATTAAGTCTGGTTTTTCTTTTTTAATTAATTCCAAAAAATCTAAGTTAGTACAACGTCCAGGATAATGAATATCGCTTATAACTACTATTTTCATATATTTACATATAATAGTAAAATATAATAAATTTGTTGTGCCTATTAAAAATTATGAGATTTTATGAAGGTGAGATTCAAGAATTAATTATTTCAGGTTTGGTGTTGTCTTTGGTATTGTTAATTTATTTTTCATTTAGCATAAAAGATATAAAAAATTTAATAATATATTTGCCATACTTAATTATTTATATATTTCTAGTAACGATTTTTGGATTTTTAGGGCATGAATTATCTCATAAATATGTTTCTGAACATTTTGGATATCCAGCGAGATATACTGTAAATTTCTTATTCTTAGGACTTTCATTTTTAGTTACTTTAGTTTCTTTTGGAAACGTTATTTTATTTTTTCCTGGTGCTGTAATATCTCATATAGACAGACCAATATCTCATAAAGAATGGTTTTGGATAAAAGCGGCAGGCGTAATTTTTAATTTAATTTCTATATTGTTTTTAGTATTTTTATTTTTACTATTTTTCTCCATAGATGTAAAAATTTCGTCTGTAATTTTGCTATCAGTTAGTACAATTGGATGGCTTGCTTTGTTTAACTTAGCGCCTCTGTTTGGTTTAGATGGAGAAGATATGCTTCAAATTGGATTATATGATAAGAAATAT
>CAZMYQ010000067.1:0-3483 GCA_964570545.1 uncultured archaeon
AGAGATAAGACCCATATCAATAACAATAGATAAACCAGACGAAAATAAAATACTTTCTGTTAATGACAAAAATTATAAATTAATATTAACAAAACTATCCAAAAACCACGAGTTTATTATAACTAAATATAAGATATATTACTTTAAAACAGAAATTATTAAACCAAATTCTATAGTACGTCTAAAACCATACAAAGTAGAAATAATAGAAGTGCAACCAAGCCTATATCGATATCCATCATTAAATGCTTCAGATATACTTTCTAAAATATTAAAGAAATACTTATATGAGAAAGAAATATATGATTTCATGAAAATTTGGAAACCATATTTTAAAGAACATTTAATAAAAGAAATATTTATATTAAGAAATGATTTTGCTAACGATTTGGTACCAATAAAAATAGAAGATTCAAATTATAAAATAGAAAGAGTATATGTAGTATTAAACGTTGTGTCATAATTCATATGTGCCACCCATTTCTGGAATAATTGTCTTAAAGCCCTCTTCTTTCAATTTTTCATCAAAAACTGGAATAACATCTGGATCGCCATGAACTAAAACTACTTTTTCAGGGTTTGCCAATTTAACTAATTTTAGCAAATCTTCTTGTCCACCATGAGCTGAAAAATCATATTGATATATCTTCATTTTAACAGGATATTCATTTTCTCCAACTTCTAAAATTTGTTCTTCTAAAACCCTTCTACCTGGAGTATCTTCTGCTTGATAACCAGTAAATATTATTGATGATTTTTCATCATTGTAGAGTTGAGTTAGGTAGTAGATTATTGGTCCTCCTTGAAGCATACCTGCCGTCGATAGTATAATACAAGGGTCACCTTTTAAAATTGCTTTTCTTTCTTCATGTCTTCGTACCCAATATGTATTCTCCAAAGATTTTTTTAACAAATTATAATCTCTAACATAGTTTTTATATCTTAAAATAACTCTTGAAACAGTTCTGCTCATACCATCTAAATAGATATCTGCGTTAATTTTATGTCTATATTTATATAAAACCATTGCTATTTCTTGAGATCTACCAACTGCGAATACAGGAATAACAACAAATCCTTTATTATCAAGAGTTTCTCTTATAGTTTCAATAAATTGTTCTTCAATTTTTTTTCTATCAGGGTGGTTTCTATCTCCATAAGTAGTTTCAATTATCATAATGTCGCAATCAACATCAGACAAATCTGCGCCCTTTACTAATTCAGTATCTTTCAATTTTACATCACCAGAATATAATACCTTTTTACCTTTTCTTTCTACTTTTATCATTGAACTTCCTGGAATATGTCCTGCATCAATGTATGTTATTTCAGATCCATCTAAATTTATTGTTTCACCATATTTAGTTGGTATATAACTTGATGCTGCTTCTTCTACGTTTTCTATAGTATATTTTGGTTCAACTTCATTTTTTACACAAACCTTTAAATAGTCTTCCCACAAAATCCAACTTATTTCATAAGTTGGTTTCGTACACAACAATTTTGCAGATTTTGTTTTATAATAATAAGGAATATATCCAGTATGATCCAAGTGAGCATGAGATAATAAGATTGCATCTACTTCTGGACTGTCTAATGGATATTCTTGCTTTCTACCATCTATTTTTATTCCATAATCAAATAAATATTTTTTTCCATCGTCAAATTCAAATACAAATCCAGATCTACCAACTTCTTTAGCACCACCTAATGCAGTTAATTTCATATCAACACCTCCGATAAGTCATGCATTAAATATTAATCATTAATTAATATCTTAATGGATTGGAAAGAACTAAGAAATAAAATTAGAGATAAAATGCGAGAGATTGGTTATTATATTTCTGAAAAGTTAAAATATACAAAATATGGCCAAGAGTTAATTGAAATTTTTAAATATATTTATGAACAATATAATAAATATCTATACTTAGCAAAATTAAGAAAATATTTAACTCCTGAAGTTGTTTTATTTCTAGCTATCGTTTTTGGGATTGTTGGATTTGTCGTTGGATTTCCGATCGGAATGTTTATACATGCATTAGCCCCGGATATAATTCCGCAATCGGTAGCGTTAATTTTATCAGTATTGTTATCAATAGCATTAATAGATATTATAATTGGAGGGCCATATTTTATTGCGATTTCCGTGAGAGAACAAATGGAGAGATATTTGCCTGAAGCATTGAAACAATTCTCGTCAACAATTAAAGCAGGTGGTACTTATACATATGCGATAAAAGATATTGCAGATGCTGGATATGGAAGATTGTCTGAAGAATTTGACAAAATTCAAAAAGATTTGAGAGAAGGATCTACAATACAAAAAGCATTAGAAAGATTTGCAGACAGAACTACATCAAAATTAATAAAAAGAACTATAGGAATAATTATTGACGCTATAGAAGCAGGTGGTGGATTGTCAAAAGTTATGGATTCAATATCAGAGGATATTAAATCCACAATCAGAATAAAAAGAGAAAGAAAAGCGAAAACGTCTATGCATGCAATGCTTTTAGCAGTTTCAGGAATTCTTTTGGCTCCTGCAATATTTGGAATGGTTCTTGGAATTTTATATTTCTTGATTACTGTATCTACTCAAGTAGCAGAAACGGGAATCGGACAAGCATTAGAACACGGCGGTGGTATGGCAACTCAATTTATGAAACCAATTACTGAGAAAGATATACAAAATGCAAAGATTTTTAAAGATATGATGTATATGTTATTTTTAATTTATGCATCTATAGAAAGTTTATTGGTGTGTATTGGAATTTCTGTTATTCAGGAAAGTAAAGTTTCAAAATCAATAATTTATATTCCTTTAGCATTATTGGCCACATTTACTGCATATCATGTTGGAATATTGCTAACTATGATGTTATTAGGATTAGGAAAGTAAATTAACGATAGCGCAAATCAGGAATTCTATCTATTTCTTTTATTATTACATCTTCTGTTTGAAACTTTTGTTTTACTTTTTCAACTATTTTTATTGGACTTATTTCACCACATGTAAATATATCTAAAGCAGCATATTTGTATTCAGGCCAAGAATGATATGATATATGAGATTGAAGAAGTAAGCAAACATAAATTAAACCATGCGGTTCTAATTTTTTAGATATTTCACCAACCAAATTCATTTTTAAATCTTCGCATAATTCGTACATAAATTTTTTTATTTCTTTTTCATCATCAAAGCCTTCCCATTGGATATTATAAATATCAAAAATAACGTGGTTTGGCAAATCCATAAGTTTTTTAGTAGTAATAATATAAATATGAAAAAATCAAAAAAGTATGCTGAAAACTTTATAGGAAAATATATAAAAATAATCTCTAGTTCCGACCCAAACCAAATTGGAATAGAAGGTATAGTTATATATGAAACAAAAAATACATTCCATATATTGAAAGGAGAAAAGATAAAAATTATTCCTAAAAAGCCAAATATGTTTTTAATAAACAATCAAATAATAG
>CAZMYQ010000068.1:0-3477 GCA_964570545.1 uncultured archaeon
TGGTAATAATACAAATTCTTGAGGTGAAACTTTAGCTTCCGAATAATCAACTTTTGCCTTAATTGTTTCAGTTATGTGTGATATATTTCTAACATCAACTTTAATTACTATTTCATTTCCTGATACTTTTTCTTCTACAACATTTAATGTTATATCATTTCTTGGCTTTACTTCAACAGTAATTGTTCTACTCGTTAAAAATGTTCCATTTTTATATAAATTTATTGTCAACGCATATTTTCCAGGTTTTAAGTTTGTTGGAACTTTACATACAATGTTTATAGGGAATGTTTGATTTTCACTTTGAGGAATTAATTCATAAGATCCTTGATTAACTTCCAACAAAGTGTCTATTACTACGTTATAAATAGCGCCTACTTCTTTAGTATATATTTTTACTGGAATTGATAATTCAGAATCTGTATATAAAACATAATATTGACTATCTACTTTGATTAAATCTTCAGGATTAGTATAATAACTTGGAGCATATACTTTTATTTTTACCGTATCTGTTTCAATTACTGAGCCTTCTGCATCCTCCATAACTAAAGTAACATAGTATGTTCCTGGAGTTAAATCTTTTGGCGCTTGTATGATAAAACTAAAATCTTTTTTATCATAGTATTCGTCTGCGCAGAATGTATAATTATCTGCTCCATTAATTGTGAATGTATCTGTTTGTATCCTCAATGTATAACATTTTCCATATTCTGGTAATGTTATAGTACCGCTAATGTTTGTTTCTTTTCCTACATTTACTGAATAATATTCCTTGTCCAACGAAATATATCCAAATGCTAAACCAACAATCAAAATAAACAGGAGAGGCAAAATTTTTCTTGCAATCATAATTTAAAATTTTTGGTGTGATATATATTGGTAAGTTCTTAATTTATATAAGTTAATTATTTATATCTCAAAAACGCTCCAATTCCACCGAACCCAGTCTTAAATTGAGCTCCTTCTGGCGTTTCAGTTGAAATCATTTCAACTTTTGATCCATATTCTATAGCCAAATCTAATAGTTTATCAGTAACGTCTTTTTTGTCAACTAAATTCATAGGTTTTCCACAGCAGATTGGTGGATCTTCATCTTCTGAACAAAATATTTCTAATTCTCTACCACAAGAAGAACAAGAATATTTACATTTATATAATTTAAAATCTTCAGATATGAGCAAAGTGTCTACTTTTCCTTCTTGCAACGCTTCCAATGTATCTTCAACCCCATAACACACTAAACCATCTTTTACTATTTCTTCTTTAAACTTTTCAATTAAATTAATTTCTCTAACTAATTCAGACTCTTTAAGTAAATCTCTCGCCTTATCTATTGCTTCTCTAATTCCATATTCGTCAGTATAAGAGCAATCTACAACACCAATTAATTTCTCACGAACAAGATGATTTAACAAATCTTTATTTACAAAAGTTTCTTTATGAGGCCCAGGCCCACCAATAATTACTCCTTTAATATTCTTATAATTTTCACTAACTAGTTGATTTAACTTATCGGCAACGACTTTATGATATTCATGAACTTCAATTTCATGCAATCTTTGAAATCTCCTTGAAGATTGACCACCTTTATGATGCTTTGGGCCCGCCAAAGATTTATTCTTGCTACTATATCTATTTTTTTACCTTTAACTGTTGCTATTGTTGCTTCATCTCCATCCATTACTAAAACAACATAAAAATCTTGCGTATAAACAGCCTCTTTAAGAGGTTCTAAATAAAAAGTACTGTCACATCTATATATTTTAGGAACTGGGAATGGAGGTTCTACAACCCACATTTTAATATCACTAATACTTTCGTGTCCAGAAACATTACCACAAAATATAACTAACCCATTTTCAGGAATTCTATAATCAATTGTTTTCAAATAATGCATAATTTTGCTAATTGCCGATTGAACGTTTTTTCTAGTACCTTTTGATTTTATGTTTGCTGCTTGAGAGTGTTCAGTAGTGAGCCACGAAGTTAATTCTGACGCTGGATATTTTCCAGGAATATACAACGATATTAATTGAGTTCCAGTACCTTTAATTTGTTCCAATTCTCGAATCAATTTCAATAATTTTAATTGTTCAGTATTATCTTTCATAGATATACACCTCAATTATTATTTTTCTTAGAAAAATATATAAAAAAACTATATAAGTTCTGAGATAGAATATGTCAAGTTTTCACCATATTTTGCTGATCTGTAAATTGTGTAATATACATGGTGCTTTGTTTCAGAAAATTCATCAAAGATTTCATATAGAACATCTTGATTCGCTGGATCGTTTGTCAGAAGTTCAATGTAATATATAGGATTTTCTAAGTTTATATGATATATTTTTGCTATAGAACCGTGGATTGGTTGTACGTATAAATTTCCAGATATTCTCAGGACTTCTTTAAATTTCTGTCTCAGAAGCCAAGCCAAAGAAGAATATTCAGATTTTTTCAGTTCAATTAACTTTGTCCATGTTTCTAAATCAACTATTTTATATATAGTGCCACCAGACAGTTCTCGTATTCCTTTTTCAGGATGTTCAAAAATTCTACTTGTAAATGGATTCGGAGTATTTAATATTATCTTTGGATTTGAATATGTTAAAAATCTTTTTATGTATCTCATAATAGAATTAACTTAAAGTAATATATATTGGAATGGAGATGTTAATTAATGCCCTGAGTTTAATTGGAATTCAACAATTGTCGAATATCGCGCTTATGAATGCCAAATTTTAGATATATCGAAATTAAACAAAAATTGCTTCTGTGTACCACTAGAATGGAAAGATAAGTTGTTTTATTTATTTTTATCGTATATATTTGAAAAAGATATGTATGAATGTTTAAAGTTAATTTCAGGAAATAGGGATATAAGAAAAATTTTCAATAAATTTAATTTTAAAAATGGTGATAGAGCGATAGTTATTTTTAAAAATAAGCCTGTTGGCGTTAAGTTAATATCACCTATTAGAATAAAATGTATTCCAAATTTCAATATTGAAGAAAATATATGTAAAACAGCAAAATAAATTTATGAAAGACAAAATTGCTTTTGTTTTGCTATCACTGTTAATTATTTTGATTCCAAAAAACATTATATTTTTGATTTTGTATTCAGTTTTTGCTACATCTGTATTATATTTTTTAAATAATAAAAATATTTTAGAAAACTTTTTCATTTTTTCGACCAGCATAATAAACCAAGCAATACCATTAATTTCTAGTTTGTATTTGTTCAAAGAATACAAGATTTTTAATATGCCAATTGGAAAATGTTTAATCGTTTTTTCTGCGATTTTATTTTTCATTTTTTCAGGATATGATTTAATTAAAACTTCGCTATATTTTATTACTATAATTCCATTTATTTTGTTGCCTGTAAATCTTTTATTAATCTCAGCAGTTTTATCAATATACTTTTATTTTATTGTGTCAGTAGTTTTCATCTTTTATTTAGTATTGAGT
>CAZMYQ010000069.1:0-3421 GCA_964570545.1 uncultured archaeon
TGAACATGTTTTTAATTTTATTTATTGGGTTTTTGTTTGTTTTACTCATATTGTTCATAGCGTTCATAGTACTTTTACTTATTCCAAAATTCAACAACGCATATCATCAATCGCAAGAAATTAATCAACAACAAAAAGAAGTGGTCGTAGTTAAAGACAGCTCGAGCCCTCTAACAACCGCAGCATCCGTCGCTGGTGGAATAGTTGTAGGAGAATTAGTGTCAGATGCAATACATGATATGTTGCATCATCAAGAATTGCACAATTCCGATGTCAGTGAATTTAATAACGAAAAATCTTCAGAAGAGATGGATGAAAAAATCAAAGAAATTCAAGAAGATTTATTAGATGGAGATTTGGATGATGATGTAGAAATTGATATTGATGATTTTGATGATGAATCATTTAATTTCTAAATTTTTTAAGTATGTTTTCTTCAAAAATGTATTAATAATATAGAACTATTCCTATTAAATACAGTATTTATATATATCTCTCCTTTAATATTTTGAAATGACATTATGAAAATCATGGATGGAAAGACATTTTTGAACAATGGTTCTAATTTTGAAGAAAAATCTGAATTAAAAAAAGTAATTAATTTTGAATTGTTAAAAGTAATTTCTGATGAAGAATTAGTTGAAAATATAACCGAACTCGTTTTTAACAAAATAAAAAGCAAAGAAATTATTTCTTTAGAAGATATTCAAGAAACAATTATTGAAACTCTTCTTGAACAAAAACTATATAAGAAAGCCAGAAAATATTTATATTTAGTTGAGCATGAGCATATGGCAAATCACTCGTATTTCGTAGATTCTATTAAACTAGTTGATGATTATTTATCAAAATTAGATTGGAGGGTTTTTGAAAACTCGAATATGTCTTATTCTATGCAAGGTTTGAACTTTTTTGTATCTTCAGAGATTACTAAAAACTATTGGCTACATAAAATATATCCAGAATATATACGACGTGCATATTTAGATGGAGATATCCACATTCACGATTTGGGTTTATTATCTGCATATTGTTGTGGTTGGGATTTGTATGGTTTTTTAGCACAAGGATTTGGTGGTTGTCCGACAAAGATTGAAAGCAAACCACCAAAACACTTTAGGTCAGCATTAGGCCAAATTGTTAACTTTATGTACACAATCCAAGGAGAAACTGCTGGAGCCACAGCATTTTCCCACTTTGACACTTTATTAGCACCATTTATTTATTATGACAACTTATCTTACGACCAAGTTAAACAAGCTTTACAAGAATTTGTTTTTAATATGAATGTTCCTACAAGAGTAGGGTTCCAAGTGCCTTTTTCAAACATAACTTTAGATATATACAATTCACCTTATGACGATCAAAATGTAATTATAGGAGGAATACCACAAAAAGAAACATATTCTGATTTTGAAGAGGAAAGGCAAATTTTAGTAAAAGCTTTGTTTGAAGTTATGATGGAAGGAGATGCTAAAGGAAGAGTCTTTACATTTCCAATCCCTACAATAAATATAACCAAAGATTTTCCATTTGAGTCTGAATATTTGTACTCATTATGGGAAGCAACAGCACGATATGGTTTGCCATACTTTGCCAACTTTATTAGCTCAGATATGAACCCAAATGATATATTCAGCATGTGTTGTAGGCTTAGAATGAATGTTAAAGAATTGAATATAAGGAAAGGAGGATTATTTGCATCAAATCCTTTAACTGGAAGTATTGGTGTTGTAACTATAAATATGCCTAGAATTGGTTATCTAGCAAAAGATGATGCAGAATATTTTGATTTATTATATGAGAAAATGGTAATAGCAAAAGATAGTTTAGAAATTAAAAGAAAATATGTAGAGTATTATACTGAGTTAGGCTTGTATCCTTATTGTAAGCACTATTTGAAAGGAATTAAAGCTAAAACAGGACAATATTGGGCAAATCACTTCTCTACTATAGGACTTATAGGAATGAATGAAAGTTTATTAAACTTTATGGGTGTTTCAATAGTAGATAAAGAAGGTCATAAATTTGCACAAAAAGTATTGGACTTTATGTTAAAAGTCTGTGAGGAATTTACTGATGAAACTGGAAACTTATATAACTTAGAAGCAACACCAGGAGAAGGGTGTTCTCATAGATTAGCATTGATTGATAAGAGAAAATATCCAAATATAATTGTAGCCAATGAAGAAGACGTCAGGACAAGAAATGCTGCGCCATATTATACAAATTCAACCCACCCTCCTGTTGATGCTTTTGATGATATCTTTGATTTATTAGACCATCAAAATGATTTACAAACAAAATATACTGGAGGAACTGTGGTTCATATTTGGATGGGTGAGCATAAACTAGAACCAACAGTTATTCCAAAATTAATCAAGAAAATATTTAACAATTACCAAATTCCATACATATCTTTCACTCCAACATTTTCGATTTGTCCAAATCATGGATATATATATGGTGAACATTTTGAATGTCCTTATTGTGGCGCAGAATGTGAAGTATATTCAAGAATAGTAGGATATATTAGAGCAGTACAAAATTGGAACCCTGGAAAAAAAGAAGAGTTTAAGAATAGAAAATATTATGATAAATCGTTGATGCGCCGTTTATGATATATATCTTATTCTTCTTCTGAAAAATAACTTAATAATCTTAATAAATCAATGAATAATGAAACTAAAGACCCAAATAGATATATTGCTATGGCTTGAGGTGTATATCCTTCCATCATATATTCATCTATTGATTGTACGAAAAATCCTAGGAAAAGAGTTATTATTATTACATAACCTATTGTAATTATCAAAGATAAAAATGGTATATGCATGAAAAATGATAAAACTATATTTACTAAGGATAATAAAAATAGCGCTATGGATCCTATAAATATTACTAGCCATAATCCCTTAAAGTTTATTAGATTGCTTCTTCCAATGTAGTACATTAAAAAGAATATTATTCCAGTTCCAAATAGTGCTAACCAGATTATTTCTCCGCCAAATTTATTCAAATAATACCATATTATTGGAGTTATAAATAACCCTTCCAAAATTGCATATCCGAATAAAGCAATAGTACTTATCATTTCATCCTTTCCATAGAATGGCAAACCTAAATATATTCCAAGTATTATTAAGAAATATATTATTAAAAATGGTAGACTTAACAAAGCTAAAATTTTTACGAATCCTGTGAATATCAAAATAATTGATATTATGCCTGCTATTAATGAACAAAATCCCGTATATTTAATTACTTCCCATAAATAAGATTCTGTTTTTAGTTCAGGAGATTGGTATTCGAAATATTCGCCCATCATAATTAATATTCCGCAAAATGTTATATATATCTTGGATTCGTTAAATATATATTGCTTTAAAAAATCAATTAAATGTAAAATATTATAATGATT
>CAZMYQ010000070.1:0-3379 GCA_964570545.1 uncultured archaeon
AATTGTCTTTATGGCTATTTTCAAAGTTATCACTACAATTAATATAATTATAATTCCAACGATTATTAATATTGGAACGCCATATTTTTTAATAATTTCTTTGAATTTGAGGTTCATAAAATATATTTTATTATATAAAATATTAATGAAAGGACAATTGACTATGGAATATCTAACAATGCTTTCTGTAATTGTTTCCTTATCATTCATTGCGTTTTTAGTATTGATGGGGTTAGCAGGACTAGCAAATTATATGACAGCAAAGATTGCTGACTTAAGTGTAACTTTATTTGTATCTATATTATGTTCATAATTGTTAAAATTATTCCTGAAATTAAATAAGAAAATAAAAGAAAACATCCTAAAGCAAAGATTAAATCCAAAACTGAGTTATTTTTCATATAAGCAACACATTTTATAATCATCAAAAATATTGCTAAGAAAAATATCAATAAGAGTTTAAAAAGATTTAAATTCATTAACTAATTTTATTTTTATCTTTTATATTTCTAAGTGCGAAGTAAGAGACAGTTATATACATAATTGCAATAGTTAAATATACTATTGGATTTTCAGGAACTCCTGAAACATCTTGATATTCTTTAGCATATGCTGAACAATAATAAACAGTATTTCCAGATTTTATATAAATAGTATATGCTCCCGGATCACCGACTAATATATTTTTATCGTTAATTGCTTGTGGACTATATAGTATTTGTGAAGATCCTCGTATATAATATATGTTTAAATCGGCATTAGATAAATTTATATTTACACCATTAGGAAATACTGGTACTATGTACCATTCATTCTTTTTTGGTATTAATGGATAGCCAATAGTTGTACATTTTATTTTTTTAAGCGATATGTTTGAAGTTGTTACGGATGGTTCTTTTGGATTGGTTGGTTTAGGATTATCTACGTTAGGGTTTATTTTTATATCAATGCTAGATATTGATCCGTGGCAAGATAATGTCATTGAGGACAGATATTGGCCACAACTAACTGTTCCAGATGTGCGGCCAGTATTATATTCTGTATTGCTTGGGATTGGACCGACGTCGGTTCCATCTATTTTACATGTAATCGAATTACTTGTATTATTTTTTATATAAATATATCCAGATTTACAATATGCTGAGACGCTTCCAGTACTTCCGCCTCCACCACCTCCACTACTTCCTCCACCAGAATTATCAACACCTTCTGGTTCTTCGGAAGTTAGTTGTGCCAATACACAGCCTTTACTTAGATAATACATATTACAATCGCTAGGATTTACAGGAGAATTTTTGTATTTACAACTTATACCTGATTTTTCTGTAAAGAAATAGGGCTTATTTTCACTTGCATATAATGGTAACTTATCAGCACTTTGAGTAATTGTTGCCAAACATTTTCCTGATGAATCACAAATTTGAAAAGGAGATTGTAATGAAGATACATAAGTATATCCACTACCAGATAAATTGTTGTTTGGCATATATTTATCTGAAGAAGATAAATACCAAATAATCTTATCATAACAATCGACGTCAATTGCATAATATTCATTATTATTCAAACTATCTGAATATGGGTCTCTTCCTGTATCGATTAGGAAAACATCTTTTGATGATGAATGATTACATTCATATTTTTTAACAATCTTTACACATTGTTTTATGTCGTTCTCATTCTCTCCGAACATGTTGAACACTGCTAAAGAAACATTATTTCCGTTTCCGATAATCCAATATTGTCCCAAACCATGCTGAGTCTTGCAGTCAGAATCTTTACTATACACATTCATATAACCCCATAAATTAGGAACAAAGTAAACTTTATATCCACAATCATGCGCACAATTGTCTGGAGTCTCCGAACCAGTACAATATCCATCTCCACAAACACCAAAAGAATAGTCAGAAGTATTATTAGGACTTATTGATAAATAACCATTTGTTGCTTGAACCCATATACCAGATTTGTTTAATATAACATCATTAGGATGTCTGCTACTTTTTGCATAATCAATTATAGGTAAGTTATCATCAAAAACTTTTTCAGCATCATCAGTTCTCTTTTGATATCCACCAGGTAAGTAAGTTACAGAATCATATTTAATCCAAACTTCTAAAGTATTTAAATTTTGTCCGCCATAATTGTTTCCACCATATATTTCATAAATTTGGAAATTTAAATTATGATCTTTACTAGATGTTGTAAAATTATTTGAAGGTAGATAGTAAGGCATAAATATAAACCAGTAATTTTCATCAACATTTCCAGAATTGTCGTAGTCTTCGTAATAAAATACTCTACATATACTTTTTCCAGAAATTGGATCTCTTATATTACATATATTTTGTATCGTACTATCAATATTTAATTTATCTTTAACACCATCATAATCACAAAGACACCAATTAAAATTAGATGCTGTAGTATTTGGATAAAGATTATAATCAAAAGTTAAATAATAAATGCCATTTTGATTTATTGGGACATTTACTGTGTCAAACATACCAATCGATCCATTGTTAATTGGACCAAAATATTTACAAGAATTAGGACATTGTGCCTGAGTATTATTGTTATTATTGTTAGATCCGGAACATTCAATATATAAATAAGAATAATTAGAATCACTAGTAACATTGCTTATTTCTTTATGTATATGCATAACTAAATCTCCAGAATTAAGTTTCCCATTAGAAGTTACAATATAACACCCTTGCGGTAAATTATAACTATCTAAGTAAACATTATAATCCAAATATGCAGTAGATGTTATTACTTTTAAGTAGGAGAATATCGCATCATTTGGAAAAGAATAACTAAATTTAATTCCTATTGCATCTTTTAGTGTTGCTATAGTTTTTCCGGAGACTACAATTTGTGCATATGAGAATTCAGAAAGTGCCTGCATATCATATGGTACAAAACAAATGCTAGTAGTATTATTACTACCACAAAAAGACCAATCTCCAGATTGTGAACTAGCGCAATCATCCCATCGATAATAATTAAATTTATGATAAGAGCTCACAATACTTTGATCATATCCATTATTAGTTAAGAAATCAGTATCACAACAATTTAAATCTGAAAACCCTGGTATTATTTTTCCTTCGTAAGTTTTAGAAGAAACTACATATGAGGTTATTTTATATACACCCAAACTTTCTCTTAAAGTAACATAGCAATTATTTGATTTACACAACTTACATAAACTAGTATCTGAAAAATTTCCAGAATTACATGCTGCAGAAATATCAATTGTTATCGTATTAGTGGCAGTTTCACAAAATCCTAATCCAACCAAAACTAAAAAAAACCAAATAAAAATTAATTTTCGTTCCATAATTTTTTAATATTTCTGCAATATATTTAA
>CAZMYQ010000071.1:0-3353 GCA_964570545.1 uncultured archaeon
TTTTAATTCTTTTAATATCTTATTAAAATCTTTTTCTGAATTTATAAATGCAATCGCGCCAACTAGTTTGTTTTCTATACATCTTGCTATAAAATATGTATTTATTGAAGTAATTTCATTTGCAAGAATAATGTGAATTTTACAGTTTTTGTTATTCATTATATAAAAAATCAAATAAGAAATATTATGGTAAAATAACAATTTTTGGCTCCAACTTAGCAACTTTTTTGGAAATTCCAACAGAATCTACTACTTTAACGACTTCATCTACGTTTTTATATACGTATGGTGATTCTTCAGAAATTGTTTTTTCAGTTGTAGAAAATACATATATTCCTTTCTTTTTTAATTCTTTTCTTATCTTTGACGAATCAAATTGACGAATTGCTGCTCTACGGCTCATAACCCTACCTGATCCGTGTGCTGAACTACCAAATGACAAAGACATAGCCTTTTCAGTACCTATTAATACATATGTAGATGTACCCATACTACCAGGAATTAAAACTGGTTGCTCAGGGAAAGACCTTGTAGCACCCTTTCTATGAACTAAAACAGATTTTCCTTTGTGGCGTTCTAATTTTACAATATTGTGGCAAATATCGTACAAAACTTTTATTTCACATTCAAATAATTTATTGAATGACTCTCTAACTAAATATGTTAAAACTTGTCTATTAGCAAACGCATAGTTTGCAGCACATTTCATTGAAACCCAATATTGTTGTCCTTCTTCGCTATAAAATGGAACACAAGCTAACTGGATATCTGGCAAATTAATATTATATTTCTTGTAGGCAGTTTCCATGAGATTTATAAAATCTGTTGCTATTTGATGCCCAAAACCTCTTGAACCTGTATGTATCAAAACACAAACTTGATCTTCATCTAAGCCAAATTTTTTAGCCACACTTTCATTGAAAATCTTTGAAACTGTTAGAACTTCTACAAAATGATTTCCTGCTCCTATTGATCCTAGTTGTTTTCTTCCGCGAGCAAATGCACGCTGTGAAATGTATTTTGGATCTGCGTCTTCCAATTTTCCATTTTCTTCAATATGTTTTAAATCTTCTTCATAACCATAGCCTTTATCTACTGCCCATTCTGCACCAAATTCGCAAACTTCTTTTAATTGTTCTATAGTTAATTTTATATAGGAATCTTCGCCTAACCCTGCAGGAATTTCTTGTTTTAATGCCTTTCCCAATTTTTCAATTTTATCTTTTATATCTTCAAAATACAAATCTGTTGTTAACAATCTAACTCCACAATTATGAACTACTATATTATTTGCTATAAAATTATGTGATTCGTGTTTAATGCCTAAATCATACAATTTCATCTTCCTATTTACGATTTTGACGTCAATTACTTCATCAATTATAAAATCACCATAAGAATATTTTTTAACAAACTCTTCAAAAGTTTCAAAAGTGTAAGATATTCGAGGAATTAATCTTGAATTTTGTTTTAATCTAAGTAAATATTTTGAATTTATATAAATATTGAAAGCACATCTTTCATTATTGCAAATCTTTTTACTAAATATAGATTTCTTAAATCTTTTAATTAATCTCTTTCTTCTTAAATATTCACAAACTAAATTTCCAAGTTTTCTTCTATGTTCGTTGTATTCATACCCAATCATACTTAAAAATCTCAATATATTTTTTTCTCCACTAATATATAAGCGATATACGTTTTCTGCTTTATAGATTCTGCTTTTTATTTTGAATTTTCGTAATAAAATTTTTACATCTCTTAAAAATTCTAAACATTTTGATGTTAAGTTTATATTTATTGGATTATATCGTTTTATATTTATTATACTTCCATCTGCTCCAAAAAGTGCAGATAAGAAGTTTCTTATTATCCACTTAGGAGAATCAAATATCCATTTTGGAACTTTCATATTTTTGTTTTTTGTTTTTCTTAATCCTAAAATATTCATGAGAATTCCAAAACTTTTTGAGTTTATAGACAATACATAAGTATTTCTATGTTTATTAATACTACATCCTATTTTTAATTTTTCTAGATCATTTTTTATTTGTAATAAATCATTAAAACTTTTGCTATAAATTCTTATTCTATAATTTTTATCTATATACCCATCTACAAAAGCATAGCCTAAAATTCTTGCAATAATTCCAATATATGGACTGTCCAAATATAATGGAACCAATCTCCTATCTCGTAAATATTTTATAACTTGCTTATCATATTCCTTAAGATTATGTTCATTAACTAATATTTTATGTTTTGGTTTTGTGTATTTTACGCCGGAAAATGGATATACTACAATTTTATCTCCTTTTGTTATTTCTGATAATTTTTTATATCCATCTACACATAATATAGGATGATCCAAGGAGCCTATTAATTTTCTACCCCATTTGGTTTTTATGATTACTATCTTATTATGAAGTTTTTCTAATTTAAATAGTATTTGAGCAGAATCTACTGAAAAGTCGTTGTTTATCAAAACTTCTTTTAAATCTCGAATTTTTGAAATTTCTAAATAATATCCATCTCTAAATATTATTTTAGTAGTTTTATCTAAGCAGTTGATGTCGTAGCCACACATTCCGGGTGATATAATTCCAGTTTCTTCATCATATGCTCCAACTCCTCCAATTGGACAACCATATCCTGTGTGAACATCTGGCATTACGCAAAATGGGGAAACCAGTCCTGGTAACATAGCACAATTTTTTGCTTGTCTTTTGGCTTCTTCTTCTATTCTGTCAAACATATCTTGGGATAAAAAATATCTAACATTACTTTCTTCTATTATATATTTCATAATTATAAAACACAAAAGTAATTTATATTTTTGCCTGACAGAATCAAGATTGATATATTAACAAGAGTATTAATAATTATGACTTTAAATGAACTTATTCTTGAAGTAGGTGAAATAGAAAAAAATCTGGTTGGTAGAAACTTTGCAAGAATTCATATAGATGACGCCAAATTTTTAAATTTAAAGTCTGGAGATGTTATAGCCATAGAAGGAAATAAAAAAACTGTTGGAGCAAAAGTTTGGTTAACTGCAATTGGACGAGCAAAAGGAAAAATATTGGTAGATTCAATAACTAGAAAAAATGCAGGTATATCTTTACAAGAAAAAGTTAGGATAAAAAAAGTAGAGCCAAAAATAGCAAAAAAAGTTATCATTGTTCCTTTGGAAGATTATACTAAAAAATTTGGAAAAATAGATTTAAATTACTTATTACCATATTTGAGAGGAAGAGTAGTAGTTAACGAAGATTTATTTGTAGTTTATCTATTTAATGCAAAACTTATGTATAAAATAATAGGTTTAGATGAAGGAATTTATATAATAGATT
>CAZMYQ010000072.1:0-3315 GCA_964570545.1 uncultured archaeon
CAACGGCCAATGTGTTTTGATTTAACAACACTTTATCTCCTGCTCTTAATTTTGAAAATATTTGAGGATTAACCTGAACATAAAATTCTATACCATTACTATTTCTAACAATGGCTCTTTTACGTTCGGGAAAAATTCTTACGACTGTACCTACCAACAAAGGAGGTGCGCTCATTGATCTCAAGACTTCATATGTTTCGCTATATCTTGCCTTCCAATATTCAACTTCCCTAATTAAGCGCTCATTTTGTTGACGTAAGAGATTTATTTCTGCTTTTAAAGTTTCGATTAAACTTTTCTCCATTATTTTAAAACTTATGATATATATAAATTTTTTTAATCTGTTTAATCTGATTAAACAATCGTCTAATTTTTGACTTTAAATATTTTTATTTAATTTCTTTAATGGAAAATAATTTAAGATTGTATTATTTGGAAGATGGCAAAAAAATTATTTCATCGAAGGAAAAAATATCTACACACCTAGGAGAAATTGATTTAAGTAAAGATAAATCCAAGACACACAAAGGATATAAATTTTGGATATTAGACCCTCTTTGGATAGATAAAAAGTTTAAGAAAAAGACTCAAACACCTATGTTAAAAGATATATCTTACATAATTTGTAGAAGTGGTTTAGATAAAAATAGTATTGTTGTAGAAGGTGGCACAGGCTCTGGTTTTTCAGCATATGTATTTTCCCAATTTGTTAAAAAAGTTTATACTCATGAAATACGTGAAGATCATTATGAATTTGCTAAGCAAAATATTGGCGATATAAAAAATATTAAAATGCATCTTATGGATTTATATAAAGAAAAACCAAAAGTTTCAAAATGTGATTTGGTTTTTTTAGATATTCCTGAACCTTGGAATTGCTTGTGGTGGATTAAAGATACTTTAAAGAAAGGAAAATATTTTGTATCATATATTGTTACTTATAATCAAATTCAAAAATTATTGGAAAGATTAGAAGACTGGTTATATGTAGAAGAAATTTCAAGAACTTATGTAGAAATATATAAAACTAAAAAAGAAGCAATACGGCCTTTGAATCAACAAATTGTTTTTACTGGATATTTAGTATTTATGAGGAAATTATTATAACTTTATTTTTTTAACTTTAACTTATACAAAAATTATAAATTATTGAGAAATTTTGTATAACAAGAATTTTCCGTTCAATTTGGTATTACATACATTTTCATCATCACATAAGTTTATTCCATTTATCATTAAGTTAAACAAGTTTGAACTGTTTGCTAAAGGCATTAAAACTAAACTTGAATTTTGGCTTATTGGATAAACAAATATAGGCAATTTCTTTTCATTGATAACATCTATTCCATATATTTTCTTTATTAATTCGTTTTCAATTGGTTTAATTGGAATAATTATAGTTCTTTTGATTTCAACCAATTTTCCATTTATCATTTTTCCAATTGAAGGTAATTCTTTAAAGCAAAGAAATACTTTGTGATTTGTATTATATTGACATCTATCAAATGTTATATATCCTGATGGTGATTTGTCAACAGTTAATTTTGGTTTATAATTTCCAAGTATTTCATCCAATGAAACAATAACATTATCTTGAGATATAGGTATATTATAGTAGTAATAAATTTGTGAATAGCCTGGTAACTCTAAGTAATTGTTTCGTGCAATTAAAACATAATACATATATAAACTATCTGTTGTCTTTAAATACCATTTAGCATAATATGGCAAACCAAATAAAGCATCATTTCTTATTAATAAGTAATCTATTTTACATTTTTTATTTAGTTCATCTATTGAATTTACATCTGCAGCCATTATTGAGTAATAACATCTATTTCCTATCTTATAATATGCGTTTGTATTATCTGCTGCAACTTTTAAATCTCCAAAGAATGTAGTAAAATGCCCATAACCCCAAGATAACGCTAAATTATTTGGATGATATTTACTTGAAATATATTCAAATAAGTTTTTTAATTCATTTACATCTTCATAGTTGTAAAATAAACCCATTTTGGTAATGTGTATATTCTTTATGAATGTATGTGACGGACCTGCTGCTAATGAAACTGTCAACAATCCAAATCCTAATATAACTGCAATCAATTTTGCAGGCAACGAATTGATATTTTCTATATTTGATAATTTGCGTATTTCCGATACCAAATAATCACTTAGTTCCGACAATTTCCAAGCAAAATATATACCAAATATCGCACAAGGTATTCCAAAATAATATGTAAATTTGAGTTTTAAGAAAGCCATTAGAAAAGTTACAGCATACCATCCCAATAAAACCATTTTTTCTTCTCTTTCAACAACAAAGAATAAAATTGCTCCCAATAAAGAAAATACTGAGAGCAAAACATATTTGTGGGGCCATTCTGCAAAAAATCTTAGAAATTCAGAACTTTCTTCTCCAATTTCACTATTTAATAGTTCTGATAATACATCTCCTTTTCCTTCTTTCGAAAGTAACCAATTTATGACGTGTCCTTTAACCATTCCAAATAAATCATAACCAGATATGTACGCGCTAAAGAAAAATAATATCAAAGCCAAAATACAAGATACTATTGGAATTGTATATTTATTTATATCTATTTTTTTGAGTTCTTCTTCTAAATTTCCACCAAGTGCTTTAAATCCGCTACATATAAGATTAAACAATACTTTTAAAACATAAAAACCAAAAGTAGCCAATATTATGTAAAATAATACTCCAACTCCATTCCAATAGACGAACCCAAATATTGATACCAATATAAATAATATTAACAACGCTCCATATTTTAGATCAAACTTTTTACTTGAAAGTAATTCATATAATATCCATAGTATAGATGAATATAATAGAGCCATAATTGCGTCATCTTCATAAAATCCACTCATAGTTCTATGAACAAAAGCAGGAATTGTTGCTGCAGTTAAAGCACAAACTGCTGCCAGTAAGTCGTTTTTAAATAATCTTCGCAAGAATAAGAACAATACCACACATCCAAGAGATGCTAATATTGGAGTCAACACACTTAACAACAAACAAATCTTATCCTTAGAAATATCATGATCAAAAATAATCTGATATAATGTTGCAGGTATCATATATGGGAGGAAATTAGATAAATTTGCGTAGTTTGAATCTCTATATGCTGCATAACTTAAAGGTTCATAATTATATCCATACCCTTCTAATTGGTAGTATATATGTCTGGCGAACCAATAAGAATCAGGTTCTATAAATGCCCCCTTATCAAAATAAAACATTCTTACACCAATAGACATAAAAAACAATCCAACTATGAAAACTAACAA
>CAZMYQ010000073.1:0-3252 GCA_964570545.1 uncultured archaeon
CCATCAAAGATGTAAACCCGTCCTCCGAATCCAATATTGTAAGATAAATGTTATTAGTCTCTACAAATATAAAAGAATCATTGCGCGATACTAATGAAAGATATTTATTTTTATTTTCATCTTCCATCTTTTTAGTTTTTCCTATAAATTTATTGGATTTTTTAGATAGGATTCCATATAATGATAATAAAATTTTTCTGAATTTTGATTTATATTTGTCATTTTCTTTTGAGTTCAGAATTATTTCGCTATTTTCATTATATTTTATATTTTCCTTTAATTCTTCTATTTCTTTTGATGTGTATTTACTCAAATCCATATAGACAAGAGAATTTCTATCTGTTTGCACTAAGATGATATTTCCTTTTAATCTTGTCATGTTTTTTATAAATATAGCACTATTTCTGTCAGCTGTAATTTTAATCTCATCCTCTGAATTTAAATTAGCACCATCTATAAGAATTATAGAAGATTTATCTGCAGTTATATAAAATTTTGGAGAAGATATGTATAAATCTTTGATAACTAATACAGATTCGGTTTTGGCTGTAATATTTAAAGAATAATCATTCTGTAAACAGACTTGCTCTCCAGCCAAAGAACTAGCTCCACCTATGAATAATTTCCCATATTTAAAATTTTTCCAACCATAATTTTTTAAGAAAACAACATCATATAGATCAAGTACTAACTCAACCTTTTTATCTTTATGTTTATTACCATCTAACAATTCATTGCTTTTCAACATTTCCATGGTCTTATTTATATCTTTTGTAATATATATAATGGAGTTCATAAGAACAGGTATTCCAGGATTTGATGACTTAGTTGGAAATGGAATCCCAAGAGGGCACACTATATTAATCAGCGGTGGTCCAGGTTGTGGTAAAACTATATTTGGACTACAATATGTATATAACGGAGTAGATATGTTTGAAGAGCCAAGTGCGTATGTTTTTATTGAAGAGAGTCCAGAAAATATCAAACTAAACGCAAAAAATTTTGGTTGGATGAATTTTGGAAGTTATGTTAACAAAGGATTATATTTAACAAGATTGGTAATTCCGGAAACATTTATAGAAGATCCTGAAGGCAGCGAAAACGACATGATAAAACAATTAAACACAATTCCAGAATATGTAAAACAACACGGAATTAAAAGGCTAGTTTTGGATTCTATTTCTGCCCTATCTTTTTGGATTTCAAATCAAGCAAAATTAAGATGGGCTTTATGTCAATTAAGCATGAAACTAAAAGAGGCTGGTTGTACATCATTCTTCATAACTGAAATTCCAGGAGATACTAAGCATAAATATAGTGCGTTTGAAGTAGAAGAATTTATAAGTGACGGTATAGTAAAACTTATGTTCTATCCACCAAATAGATATATACATATAAGAAAGATGCGAGGAGTGAATCATTCTAAGAAGATTCATCCATTTTACATAACAGATTCTGGAATTGTTATAAATTCAAAAGAAGAGATATTATGGGATTCATTGAGAGATTAATTATTACTTTTTTCGAAGTATTTAATTCTTTTATATATGACGTAGTCCAAACCAATATCTTCTATAATGTATCCTTTTTCATAAAGTTCTTCTCTAATTTTATCTGCTTCAGTATAATTCTTTTGTTTCCTTAATTCTTTTCTCTTTTCAGCCAATTCTATGATTTCTTGAGGAATATCTTTTATTTCTTCAACTAATTTTTCTAAATTTAATCCAAATATCTTGTCCAAATCAATGAATGTTTCATATACTTCCTTTCCGTTCTTTAACTTCTTATTTTCATATTCATCTATGAATTTAAATATTTCTGCAAATGCCTTTGGCGTATCTAAATCATCACATAGATGTTCCAAAACTTTTTCTTTTAATGATTTAACATCTGCTTCAATATCTCCATCTTTCATATCTTTTACTTTTGATAAGAATATTACAATTTTAGTTAAATTCTTTTCTGCCTGTAAGATTGATTCTTTTGTATAATTTAATTGACTTCTATAATGACTGGATAAAACCCACAACTTATATACCATAGGATGAATTCCTTCATTCTTCAAATCTTCTAAAGTTATGATATTACCTAAAGATTTGCTCATTTTTTCTCCATTAACTAGCAAATGATTCATGTGAACCCAATACCTACAGAATTCCTTACCTGTGGCTGCTTCACTTTGAGCAATTTCATTTTCATGATGTGGAAATATCAAATCAATTCCTCCCGAGTGTATATCTATAGTTTCGCCCAAATAATTTAAAGCAATGGCGCTACATTCAATATGCCAACCAGGGCGCCCTTTTCCCCATGGAGATTCCCAATATACGCCTAGTTCCAATTCTTCAGGCGTAGATTTTTTCCATAATGCAAAATCACCGAGTTCTTCCTTGTCATATTCATCTTGATTTATTCTAGCACCATGTTTTAAGTTTTGAAGAGGTAATTTCGAAAGTTTTCCATAATCTTTAAACTTACTAATATCGTAATACACTCCATCTTCAGTTTCATATGCATATCCTTTTTCTTCTAATATTTTAATTAATTCAATAATTTTGTCTATTGCTTCTGTAACTCTAACTATTTTTGTTGGCATCTTGATATTTAGCAGTTTTAAATTTTCTAAGAAATAGTTTAAATAATAATCAGTAAATTCTTTTAAGTCTTTTCCAGAACGTTTTAATCCTTTAATTATTTTATCGTCAATATCTGTAATGTTCATGACGTGATTAACTTCATATCCTAAATATTCTAACAATCTTTTAAGAAAATCTTGTCTTATATATATAGAGAAGTTTCCAATATGTGGATAGTTATAAACTGTAGGTCCACATGTATAGTATTTTACCTTTTTATCTTCTAAAGGTTTAAATGTCTCAACTTTTCTTGTTAGTGTGTTGTAAATTCTTAGTTCCATAAAATTATTATTAACCTCAATTAATATTTAGTTATTATGTTGCACACAATACGTGTTTATAAATTAGAGATAATAATATAAAATCAGTTTATCGACTTTTTAATATTTTTCTTTTTATGATTTCCGAACTTTTATTATATAGTTTTCTCTCTAATTTTTCACTTGGACGCTCTCTGTAATCATAAAGTTTTTTGAAAGAATTAATGAAGCAAAATTTTTCTTTTTATATCAATTGTTTTTTTATTTAAACATTCAAACAATTTTTCCTTATTTCCTTGGCTTAACTCCAATCCCTTTTCTTTTGTAAGTTCAAAAAACATATTTTCAACAAATAA
>CAZMYQ010000074.1:0-3184 GCA_964570545.1 uncultured archaeon
TCTAATAAACCTATGCCTTTTCTTGACATATTAAATGTTTTAATAAATATGTATCTTCCAATTATCATTAAAATTAAGGCAAATATAATTCCTACGAATATTATATAAGTATTTATATTTCCAATTAAAAAGCCAATTATATGGGTTTTAAATCTTTACTTTTTCAAATATTTTCTAATTTTCTCAACGATTTGGCAAAACTTACAGACATCAGAAGATGTAGGTTCGCCACAAATAGAGCATTGTTTTAACTTAACTTTTCCTTTTAACTTTTCCTTAACCATTTGAGATACTGAAATTGCAGACTTCAATAAAGAATATTTCATTGTTTTATGGTTAGATTCCAAAGTATTAACAAATTTTCTAATTTCTGTACGCGGATTGTTTATTGTAGCATATGGACATGGGACTTTTTTATGTATATATCCTTTTAAGTAAGAATATATGGCAATTTCTTTTTCACGCACGTTATATAATGGTTTTATTTTCTTAACAAAACCTTCAAATTCATCAATACCAACAACTGGTAAATTTCTACCCAACCTATCAACTTCGTTTCTGACTAAATTAAGTAGAAATGTTTGGACAAAATCATCTAAATTATGACCTACAGCGATCTTAGTACAACCTAATTCCTTTGCTTTCTTGTTTAATAGATATCTACGTAAAACGCCACATATAGTACATGGTCCTGGAAATAGATCAACAATTTCTGGTAAAGAAAAACCTAGTTCTTCTTTAAATGAAATTTTAACAAACTCTTCCTTTCCAAACTTTTCAAAGAAATTTAATATATTTTTATAATCTTCAATTCTTGAACTTGCACCTTCATCCACAAACAAAACAACTAATTCAAAATTTTTAAATTTATCTCTAAATTTCTTTAATAAATATAGTAAGGTTAAACTATCCTTTCCTCCAGAAACTGCTACTGCTATTTTATCTCCTGGCTCAATCATTTTCCATTCTCTAATATTTTTCCAAACTTTTTTTTCAATATATCTAAAAAAATGATATTCACAATAATTTTCTCCATAAGTATATACTGCTTCTCTATCACAAAACGAACACTTAGGAATTTTCATAAAACCACCGCTGAAATAGATAAAAATAAAATTAATAAAAATACAAGTGTAAATACATATATCAGACCTTCAATAATCGACATCAATAATTATATAAATCTTTTTTATATTTTGAAAATAATTCAATGACTTCATTTGGCATTAATTTACCTTTGGATAAATAAATAGAGTACAATTCATTTAATATATCAATTCTACGTTGCAATTCTTCCATAACATAATTTATAGATACTCCTTTTTCTTTTGCCAATTTTTCAAACATAGATATTGCAGTTTCGGTACGTTCTAATCTGTTTGTTTGAGGATTATATTTATATATCACATTTATTTTTGGCTTATTATCAATTTTTTCCAATTCAGTTATTTCTAAAACTTTTCGATATGTTTTTCCATTAATTGTAATCCTACCAATAGAAATAATTAAATTGACTGAAGAGATGATTTCTTCAGGCACATTCATTGGATGTGATTTCAATCTTAAAATAGCATTTTTAGAATCGCTAGCATGAAGCGTACCAAGAATACCTCTATGTCCGATATTCATTGCTGTAAACAATGTTTTTGCTTCTTCACCTCTTACTTCCCCTATGATAATCCTATCGGGCCGCATTCTTAAAGTTGATTTTATTAAATCATCTAAAGTATATTTTTCATTGGAAAGCATTCTAACAACATTTTTTCTCTGATATAAATCTAATTCTAAAGTATCTTCAATAACGACAATTCTTTCATTTAAATCACAAAATTGAATTAGAGTATTTAATAAAGTAGTTTTACCAGCACTAGTACCACCAACAATCAACATATTTAATGGGAATCCTAATCCATCTGTCGCCAACCAAAGCAAACCAGATACTTCAATTGATAATGTTTCATTGTTTATTAAATCAAATATTGTATATGGAATCCTCTTAAATTTCCTAATTGTTATGGACGGTCCAAAAGGACATATCAGTTTTTTAACAACATGGATTCTAGACCCATCTGGAGAATGAGCCTCAATTATTTCATCTTTTTCTTTTTTAGTATATTTTTCTATTCTTTTAATTATACTTTGTAGTTCTTCATCTGTAAAATAAATGTTTGATTCACAGTGTCCGTAGTCTTTTATATAAACAAAAGCGTTTCTATTTGGACCGTTGATTTCAATTTCTTCGATTACATCCACATCTAAAAGATAGTTTATTTTTTTAAGATGATATAAATTATATACTATGTACTTTGCCGTTTTATCAACATCATCGAACTTATGAGGTGATTTAGATAAATATATCTTAAAGTATTCTACAATTTCATTTAATCGTTCTATACTAATTAATTCTTCAAAATTATCAATCTTTGCTTCTAATAAAAATGAAGAAAAAGTATCTGATAGAAATTCTCTTAGATACGGATCTTCAACTTTAAAAAAATAGTCTTGTTTTTCAACTGCCTCTATTATTTTATCTGCAATTTTTCTATCATTTTCTGACAAATCATCAAAATGTATAAGTATTTTCGTATATACTCCGTCTGACTTTATATTATAGTCCATTAACAGATATATATAACAAAGAATATAAAAATAATAAGCCGGGGTGGCCGAGTGGTTAAGGCGGCGGCCTGCTAAGCCGTTTCCCGCAAGGGAGCCAGGGTTCGAATCCCTGCCCCGGCGCTAATATTCTAAAAAAATACAATAAAATAATTATGATGTGGATAGAAAAAATATTTGAAATTATTTTCGTAATTATATCTGCATTCTTAATAAATAAATTATTATCTTTGTACTTAAAAGAAAAAGTAAAGAAATATTTAAACATTTCTGAGTTAAAATACGTATTTGATTTGTTAAATTTTATAATTTATGGTGTAGCTATATTAATAATTTTCCAAATTATAGGAATTCCAACTGAATCAATATTAATTAGCAGTGGAATTTTGGGATTAGCTATAGGATTTGCCACAAAGGATTTAATTAGCAATTTAATTGGAGGATTATTAATAGTAGTAGATAAACCATTTAAGATAGGAGATTATGTTGAAATTAATGGAATTAGAGGAATTGTTAAAGGTTTTTCTTTAAGAAATATCAAATTGATTGATGTTAATGGTTATTTAAT
>CAZMYQ010000075.1:0-3173 GCA_964570545.1 uncultured archaeon
GTTAAATGGATCCGAAATATGTGTAAATTATAATGACTTGAATCCAGATGGAGGATTCAACAATTTTAGTAATTTATGTGCTAAAATTCCAAACTATTCATATGGAAATCTATTTGCTATAGGAGCAGGAACAGGACTTTCTAGTTGTGGTCCAGACTCAGCCCATGGATTAGATTGGGTATTTATCAGAACATACGCATCACAAGAACCAATAATTACTTTTAAGTAATCTCCCTCAATAACTTTCTTAAAATTTAAAAACAAAGTATATTAAAACTTTCTTAAATAATATATGGACAAAAAAGAGTTAAGAAAAAAATTTTCAAATGAATGGCAAAAACATTACGATTTAGAATTTTTTAAAAAATATGGATTTAAACGCCAAAAATGTAAAATTTGTGGAAAATATTTTTGGAGTTTAGAGGAACGAGAAACTTGTGAAGATCCTGAACACGAAAATTACAAATTCATAGGAAAAAAAATTAAGGAAATGAAATATGTTGAAGTTTGGAACAAGATGAAAAATGCATATGAGCAGTTCGGAATAAAACCAATAGATAGATATCCAGTCGTAGCTCGATGGAGAAATGATTTAGACTTCACAATCGCATCCATAGCAAACTTTCAACCGTATGTCGTAAATGGTGAAGTTGAGCCACCAGCAAATCCTCTTTTAGTGCCACAACCGTGCTTAAGATTTAATGATGTAAAAAATGTTGGAATCACTGGGCGCCATATGACATGCTTCGTTATGGTAGGACACCATGCATTTAATAAAGATAAATTATTTTATTGGAAAGAAGAAGCAATAGAACACACTTTTAAAATTCTAACAGAAGATTTTGGAATAAATCCTGAAAAGATAGTTTTCATTGAAGATGTTTGGGCAGGAGGAGGCAATTTTGGACCTTGTATTGAATACTTTGCAGATGGGTTAGAACTAGGAAACATCGTTTTTATGCAATATGCCCAAACAGATGAAGGTTATAAAGAACTACCAACTAAGGTTGTTGATCATGGAATTGGGCTAAATAGATGGGCGTGGTATGTAAATGGAGCAGTAAATGCTTACGAAGTAGTTTTTGAAGAAGTATTAAAATTCTTGAAATCAAAATATAATTTGAAACCTGAGCAATTTAAAGAATTCTTTGTTGAAAGTGCTAAGTTAGATTTTGAAGAATGTGCAAACCAAGACGAAGAATTAAAGAAAATTTTAGATAAATACGGCTATGATTATGAAGAATTTAAAATATTGAGAGATAGTTATATTCTTTGTGACCACACAAGAACTTTACTATTTGCTATAAATGATGGTGCTTTACCTTCAAATACAGGTGGTAATTATAATTTGAGATACCTATGTAGAAGAATATTTAATCTTGATTTAGATGATATTGACTATGGAAAAATATTTGAACTTCATGTTAATCAATTAAAAGAAATGTATCCTGAGCTCGAACCACAAATTCCAACTGAAGTAATTGAAGAAGAAAAGAAAAAGTATGAAAAAACAATAAAAGAAGGAAAAAGAAAGATAGAAACAACAATAAATAAAAAAGGAAAGTTAGAAGTTAAAGATTACATTCTATTTTATGATTCATATGGAATTCCTCCAGAGTTAATTGAAAAAGAGTTTGGAATTAAAACGCCAAAAGAAGTATATGAAAAACTATTGAATCTTCACGAAACACCAAAAAAGAAAAAAGAAACTTCAGAAATATATCCATATGAGACAGATTTACGCTGCTATGAAGAAATATTT
Source organism: uncultured archaeon (assembly GCA_964570545.1). Taxonomy (GTDB): domain Archaea; phylum Iainarchaeota; class Iainarchaeia; order JAADDC01; family CAZMYQ01; genus CAZMYQ01. The sequence continues at coordinate 1,763 of CAZMYQ010000075.1, forward strand.
GAATTCGAAGCAAAAGTTTTAGATATTATACAAAAAGATGGAAAAACATATTTAATTTTAGACAGAACTTACTTCTATCCAGAAGGTGGTGGACAAGATAGTGATCAAGGGTGGATTAACGAAGTTTTTGTACCATATGTATATAAAGTAGGAAAAACCGTACTTCATGAAGTTGTAGAAAACAAATTTAAGAAAGGAGATATAGTAAAATGTAAAATAGATAAAAAACGAAGAAAACAATTATCAAGAATGCATAGTGCAACACATATAATTGAAATTTGCTGTGAAAAAATTTTAGGAAAACATGTTTGGCAACAAGGTACGCACAAAAGCGTAGATATAGCACACTTAGATATTAATCATTATAAACCAATATCTGACGATGAAATTAAGGAAATAGAAGAAATGGCAAACGAATATGTTATGAGTTGTATTCAAACAGATGTTGAATATTTAAGTAGATCTGAAGCCGAAGCAAAATATGGAATAAAAATATATCAAGGAGGATTTGTACCTGGAAAAACGCTAAGAATAGTAAAAATCGGCGACAGCATAGAAGCATGCGCAGGTACTCACGTTAAGAATACAGGAGAAATTGGATTTATAAAAATAGTTAATGTTGAAAAAGTGAAAGATAACATTTATAGAATATATTATAAGGCTGGTGAGTCTGCTGTTAAATACGCACAAGAGATGTATAAGATTTTAAAGGAACTTTCAAGTAAAATGAGTTGTGATATGTTCGAAGTCGTTGAAAATTATGAAAAGATTCTTAATATGTGGAAAGAAGAAAGAAAAGAAAAGGAGAAACTACTAAAAATATTATCCCAATCAAAAATAAACTTATTAAGAGGAAAAAAAATAAAATACGCCATATTTGACGAATGTGGAATTCAAGAAGCCAAAGATATGTATGAAAAATTAAAGATTCCTTTGGTTATAATCTCAAAGAACAAGGCACCAAATATTATAGTGTTTGAATCAGAAGAAATATTCAAAGAAATTATTGAAAAATACGATGGGCGCGGAGGATTTAGCAAAGGCGCAGGATATGGAAAGTTGGGGAAAATACCTTCAGAATCTGAATTAGAAGAAATTGTTAAAAAATATGCTAAATAATATTTAAATTACATTTTTCTGATATTAAACTTTTTGAATCTGATGGATTAATAGTAAACAAATTAACCTTGCCAGAATTGTTTAAATAAATTCTGAACTTCAAGTTTACTTCATTTATATTAAACCCCTTATATTTTAGGCAATATATTATTGGTGGTGTAATATTTTTCTCACAATATACTTTATCAGATAAAATGCATATTTTTCTTATTGTATTCTTGTCAAAGTTTAATAATACACAAAAAGACATTGTATCGTTTCCTAAATATTTTTTAAATATTTTATAATTTAT
>CAZMYQ010000076.1:0-3165 GCA_964570545.1 uncultured archaeon
ATAATTATAATGAAAGATTTAAACTATATAATTTTGTAAATAAATTTGGATTTAATATGTGGGCGAATAGAGAATATTATGTAGCAATTAAATATGATGGCAGTGTAAAATATCCAATCTCATGGATATCTTGGTTTGGATCTGGATTAGGAATATACGTATATGGTAAATCGTGGAATAAAGCAATATATCATTATTATACAGTTAAAAAACAAGAAAATAATTCTTTATATTTATTTGTTGTTGGTAGAGATTATGCAAATGATGCTATATCAGAACTATTTCCAAATAATACAGAAGAAAATTCATCATATATAATCAAAATTGCAAACCCTGAAGACTATAGTGATTATATAACAAATTCCATATTAAGATTGAAAGATAATACGGAATTTGTATCATCAAAAGAATTTGACAAAATTGTTAAAGAGATGATGACAACAGATTGGACAGTAGCGAAGTCATCTTAATAACACTCATAAACTTCTTCAACAATTTTTTTATTCTTCTCCAAAACTTCGCCTGAGAAATATTCTTCCAAAGCTTTAAACAAATGCTCTTTATCAAACAATTTAGAAATCTTTCCGTAATAAGCAACCATAGCAGTATTTACAATTGGTTTTCCTAAAATTTTCAAAGCCAGCTCTGTAGCATCAATTACATAAGCACCTTCAAAATCTTTTGAAGAATTAATCAAGGTCAATTCTTTTCCATATTCGCCAGAAAATAAAGAATCATCTAAATAGATAACGTGATCTGGTTCATAAATGTGATAGTGAATATCTATTGGTTCTTCAGAAATTCTACAAAATGCGTTTACAGGCGCACCTCTTCTTTCGACACCATACATTGGAAATGCTTGGACATAAAAACCATTATAAAAAGCACTTTTTCCAATCAAATATGATGCTGTAACGGCGCCTTGCCCTCCTCTTCCAAATAACTTAATTTCAATCATTAAAATAATTTCATTTTTAAATATATTTAATGAATTTTATAGAAATCGTAAAAAACCATAAATTACTATTTGCCTTAATAATATTGGTAATAATAGGTATATTGGCGTACATATTTTATCCAAGAGTTTGGGAAAAAGAAATTCACACAATATTTTATAAATACGAAGACGAAATTTTTGTAATAAACTTTAATAATTATAATTATTATTTAGATTTAAATGGTAAGTTAATTAAAATCAACCCGCAATCATATGAAATAATTAAAAATTTTAAACCAAAGAATATTGTTAACCTATCGCCAATGGATATACAACTTCAAAATAACGATGGCATAATAAAATTTTCTGACGATTTATCAAAATGTAAGATATTCCATAATAAAAAATTAATATCGTCAAAGACAATTCAATTAACAAATGGGTTAAATGAAATATTTATAATTTGTAATGACAAAGCGTTCTTAACAAAAATTAATTTCAATTCAAGATTAGACATAAAATATGAAAAATTTAACTCAGGTCATATAGAAATAGACAAATCAAACAATTTAAACTGTTCAATAAAATTTAATGATAAGTATTTACCATTTAATAAAGTTTTAGATTTGAATTTAAATAATCCTGAAAACGAATTAATATTGTTATGTTCTGATGGAAATCAACAAATAGTAAAGATTTTACACTTATATAAGATTCCAAATGTTGTTAATGTAAAATCTTGTAAATACTTGAAATATGTTGAGAATTCAGCAATATTATTAAATAATGTTAGAAATGTTTCCTTGTTTGATATTAATGGAAAGTTGCTCGATGGATCATATATAAAATTTAAAGGTGAATACGTACTATTCCCCAAAAATAATGTGAAAAAATATTTCATAGGGTTTGATTGCAAACAGAAAAGCAAACTAGAAAAATATAATCAAGATAAAAATGCAAACTTAAAGTATAAATTATATTTGTTCCATTATACTCCAAAGAATTGTACATATTTAGATTTTGGTAAAGAAAAGGTAATTAAAGAAACTATAAGTTTTAAAGTTCTTGATAGAAATATCTATGATTATCTTTCAACGTTGTGTGATACTATAGATTATAGTACAGTCAAAGTAATTGATACATACGATTTTCCATATCCTTCTGTATTAAATTTCGCTCCAAGTTACTCTTGTGACATCAAGAATAATACATTAAGTTGCAAATCAAACGCAAAAATTATTACTATAAATGGACAATATTATGATTCAAATAATCTGAAGTTAAGGTTAGAAAAAAATAAAGAATATAAAATAAGATTTTATTTTGATGATGGAAATATAACAAAATATGATTTTAATACATTTGATTATAATTATTTAGTAAGTTTAAATGGTGTTTATGACGTTAATGGAAAGTTAATAAAAGATTCTAACTTAAATTTAAATTTAATATATACGTTTAGAATTGCGCCAACAGAAATTGGAGATTATGTAATATTTGAAATTCCTGGCGCTAAAAATAAAAACTTTGTGGTTTTTGATGATTATAATAACATAGTGCCATGCAAATTGTTAGAATCATCGAATAAAGAATTTTTAGTATGTCCATTTTCATATTACTTGAGATATGGAGTTATTAATAAAGAAATTCCGCGTCCAGAATTAGACATTAATTTTGAGGTCAAACCAAAAATAAACGCTGTTCTAGTAACGGATGAAAATTATCAAATTAATAAAGAAAATGGAAAAGTATATTTAGTGCAAAATTCAATACGTATTCCTTTAAAATATATTGGGTATATTGAACCCGGAAAAAATGTTTGGACATGGTTCATATATAAAGGAGTTTTACCATATCAATTAGTTCTAGCATGTGATAATAAAATCGTCCCATCTTTACAACTAACAAACGGTGTAGTAATAACAAAAAGATATTGCCAACGAATTGAAATTTATAAATCAAGCGTCAAGATATATGTGCCAATGTTATTTGAAGAAAATAATTATGAAATTTTTAACTTTATTAAAAATATTTTTTATAGAAATTTAAAAATAAACGACTCTGAAAACTGGACTGGATTAATAAAAGCATCATATAAAGGATATATATCTTTTGATTATTATCCTTGCTTTGATTTAGGATATTCATTATCGATCGACGGTAAAAAAATAGAACCAACATGCACATGGGAAAATTACCATAAAGAAAATACATCTAAAATTACATTT
>CAZMYQ010000077.1:0-3077 GCA_964570545.1 uncultured archaeon
AGTTTACGGCTAACTATATAGTATTGAAACTAATAATATAACTTAATATAATTTTTTGTTATGGATGAAAAACTTTCTGAAAAACTATATTTCTGTGCTGATATCATAGGAAAAGGAAGCATAGAAAAATATGAAAATGTATTAATATTTTCTTACAAAAATTATATTTTGGAAGTTTATGAAGATAAGATTATCCTAAAGAAAGGAGTTTTCTTCATTAGAAAACTTTTTGAGATAGAATTTTCTGAAATAGAAAATGAATATGATAAAGAAAATTTCTTAGAAACTATAAAATATGCTAAATGGATCTTTAAGCAAAAGGGGAAGGAAAGGAAAATTTATTATTGTTAGAATATATTATTAGAAATATTTTAATTATGTGGACATTACTTGTGGCAATAGGCATATTTTTATTAGTAGGAATTATATGTGAAATATTGAGAATACACTTTGTATATGGCATATTTATTTTATTCATTCTAGCTGTTGTAATAGATATGTGGTATAGATTGCGAAAAAGAAGGCCAGAATCCGTATATATAAAATGGAGACATAAGAATGATATAGAATTAGAAACTATTGAAAACTAATATATACTACTTATAAAAATACGCTCTAAAATAATATATATTACAATGTATATTTAATAATATCAGAGGGCCAAACGTGGCGGGGTCTTACCCGTTCCCATCTCGAACACGGAAGTCAAGCCCGCCGCGGTCCGGGAGAGTACTGGCCTTTCGGCTGGGAAATCCCGGAGGCTCTCTTCTTAATATTATTAAATTAAGTAAGAAATATTGTTAATTCTAAAATATTTTAATGTTATATGCTTTAAAGAATATTGGTGAATATTTTTCTGAATATAATCCAGAAAAACTTGAACAAAAATTTAGAGAAGAATTTCTAACAGATCCATTCGAAGGAAACGTGGTTTTGTGTATAATAGATTTAGATAAATCAAACGAATCAAAGCACGAATTTAAATCATACAAATATTCGGAAATAAGAAATAAAATACTTTATAAAAAAAGCAGTGGAGCAAATGCCTGTAACTATACTCTTACATTTGAAACATCTCTCAAAAATCTAAGTGATAAAAACAAACTTGAAAAAGACATAAATAGATTGATATTAAGATGGATAAAAAATTATGAATCAAAAATAAATAACAAGGACGCTAAAGAAATGTTAATATACATAAAAGAAAAAGTGTATAAAATATTTGAAGATTTAAAAGAATATGCTAAGGATTTTAAACCCAAAGAACGTTTCTTATTTTCATTTGCATATAAAAAAGACGGAAAAGAATATTATACGTGTGACTATTTCAACTTAGAAGAATTAGAAAAAGAAATAAAAAATAAATTTAAAGGAAAAAACAAAGATGCAAAAGGAAAATGTATATTATGTGGACAAAAAAACATAGAACTTTATGGCCACGTATTACAAGAAATAGGGTTACAATTCTTTACAGTTAATCAAAAAGGATTTGCACCAGGAATAGATGAAAAATCAGCATATAAAAAAATACCAATATGTTGGGAGTGTGCTAAAAAAATAGCATTAGGTAAAATATGGATAGATAAATATTGTAAATATAAATTTAGAGGCAATATATATTACTATATAATTTCAGAAGTATTATCTCCAAACAAAAAAATATTAAAATCAATATATTCTACCTTCGAAAAAAGATATAGTCAAAATCGTGCTTTATTAAAAGAAGATAAATTATTAAACGAATTAGAAGAACTAAAAGAAAACGGCTATTTAAATATGTTTAAGTTAACTATAATATTATTTGAACTAGAAAACAAACGATTTTTAATATTATCATACAATGAAGGAATTTCTCCTGAATATTTACATAAATTAGGTAAAAATGCAGAATCAATTTATGAAGAATTATACAGCAAAAAGCATAATTATAATTGGTGGGTTACGCTCATCTCAAGAATATTTTCAGAATCACCTCAAAGATTAGCCAAACACATTTCTTATATAATTTCTAAAAAACCTCTTAATAAAAAACAATACATACCAATTTTATTTAAATATATTACAACAACAAAAAAGTATAATGGTAATAGTTCTTCCAAACTTTCCAACGAAGAAATTCTTAAAAAACTTAAAGCAAAAGATACTTTTGCATTTTTACAATTAGTCGATTGGGTGAAGACATATGATATTAGATAAATTAAACGAAGATGAGAAAGTTTGTTATGGAGTTGGTGCTTTAGCGAGTTATACATGTTGGGTACAAGAAAAAGAGAGAGTGTTAAAAGATAAATCAGGATCTTTTAGAAGAAAATTTTATAATTTAAAATTAAATAAAACAAAACTAAAAAGAATATTTACAGAATGTATTGAAAAATTAAACCAATATGGATATCCAGTAAAAAAAGAAATAAAAGAACTTATTGGGCTAAAAGATATAGATAACATAAATTTGTCAAATATAGAAATAAGTTATTACTTTGCACTTGGATTTATATTAGGTATCGAAAGAGGTGAACATGATGAATAAATTTAACAAAGACAAAAGATATGAATTTTTATTTATATTTGACGTAAAAGATGCAAATCCGAACGGAGATCCTGACGACAACAGACCGAGAATAGACGACGAAACAGGAAGATGTTATATTACAGATGTAAGGATAAAAAGAACTGTTAGAGATTATTGGATACAAAAAGGAGAAGAAGTATTTGTAAAGCAAGAAAAAAAGGAAGATGGAAAATTAAAAAGCAGAGACGAAAAAGTAAAAGAAATGGAAAGTAATAACAAAACACCTTTTGATTATATAGATAACAGATTATTTGGAATTGTATTTGGTGCCAAAAATAAGAATGAAGCATATACTGGGCCTTTACAAATCAAGTTTGCAAAATCAATCAACAGAATTTCTGATGAAGATGGAGAAAAATACTTTAGAATAACTTGTGTATTACCATCTGATGAAAATAAAGCACAAGGTACATTTGGAGAATGTTGGATAATAAGATATGGAATATTTGAATGTTATGGAGTATATAATGAAAACAGTGCAAAAGAGACAAAAGTTAAAGATGGCGAT
>CAZMYQ010000078.1:0-3052 GCA_964570545.1 uncultured archaeon
ATCTATAACGAAGAAATAAAGAAAAAACACTATATGAAAAACATCAAGAAGATTTGAAAGAAATTGAAACAAGAATAAAATTCTACGAAGAAAGAATCAAATATTTAGAAAATATTGAAGAAAAATTAGAAGATAAAAAAATTGAGCATGAGAAAGTAAAAGAAGAAATAAGTAAATTATTAAATAACATTGAAATATTAAAAAAGAACATAGATCTTCTATCAAATTCTGATGGAAAAACGTGTCCATTATGTAAATCTGAACTATCAGAAGAAAAAGCAAGAGAATTAATAGAGAGATACAAAAGAGAATTAAAAGAATTGTATAACAAAAAAGATATATTGAACAAGAAGAAGGAAGAATTAGAGCAAGAATTAAGAATTCTTGAAAAAAAATACAATGAATATTTAATAAGTAAAAATCAGATTGTCGAGTTAAAAAATAAAAAAGAGGAAATATCAAAAAAATTGAAAGTCCCAAATGAAAAAATTATTATAGAGTATGAAAAATTAAGTGATAAACTAAAAAGACTAGAAGAGCAGTATAGAGATTTAAGAGACGAATTTTTAAAATATCAAGAAAATCAAAAACAAAAGGAAAAAATTCAAGAATATAAGAAAATCTTGGATGAGTTAAAAAAAGAATTAGAAAAAATTAAATACACCAAACAAGATTTGGATAAAATATCGGAAGAAATAAACAAGTTAGAAAAAAAAGTAGAACTTATTGAGAAAAAACATCAATATGAACAGATACTTTCTAAGATTAATGAACTATCAACATATTTGGCTCAAGATGTGCCATATGATCCCGTAGAAGTTAAAAATCTACAAGAGAGTTTGAACAAATTGAGAGATGAAGAAACGAAAATAATTAATGAAATATCATCTATAAAAGAAAACATTCAAAGATTAAAATCGAACAAGGAAAATATAGAACAAGATTTAAGATTTTACGAAGAATTAAATTCAAAGATAATTGAAAAAATAGAAAAATATTCAAAATTGGAAATTATAGAAGAAATAATTATTGAAGTACAAAAGAAATTAAGAGAGTCAAAACTTTATGAATTACAAAATCGACTATCTTCACTATGGAAATTAATATATCCATATGACAAATACGAAGATATAAAATTAGTTATTTCTGAAAGAGGATATGAATTTAAAATAATCTCAAAAACATATGGTGAGTTAGACATCAGAGAATTTTGCAGTGGAGGAGAAAAAAGTTGCGCGTCATTAGTAATTAGATTAGCATTAAACATAACTTTAGGCAAAAAAATAAGAATAATGTTCTTAGATGAACCTACGCACAATTTAGATGCAAATATCATAGAAAATTTAATTGAATTTTTAGGTACAGAAGAATACAGAAGAGAATTTGGTATAAAGCAACTATTTTTAATTACGCACGACGAAAGATTTAAAAAATTAGAATTAGAAGGTGCTAATTTGACTGACTTATCCAGATAATCCATAAACACCAGCCAATACTAAAGATATTCCTATTACAATTTTGTACCCATCAACGATTGGTTTTACATTTCCACCAACAATATCTAATAATGAAATACCTAATATAATTATACCTAAAAATATCAAGCCACCAAATATGATTGTCGATAATAAATTGGATTTTTGGACTCCTCCTGAAATTTTGATTTCATGAACGTCTAATTTTAAACTATCTATTGTGCTTCTCATACTATCTACTTTATCTTCTAATTGGGCTACGGCGTCACTATAAGCACGAACTTCTTTCATCATGTCGTTATATAATTTTCCTTTAAATTCTTCTAAATCTTCTTTTAGTTGCTTTAATAGTTCTGCTTCTATCTTATTAATCATCTTTCTTTGGATGTGTGGGTCGCTGATTGCTTCAATTGCTAATCCTCTCAATGTATTTTGAAAATCTGCAAAATATTCTTTAAATACCATTAAGTAAGCGCTCTCTGCTTCTTCTCTAGAATATCCTAAATCGACTAGAGTAGAAATAATTTCTTCTTTTGATTGTCCCTCAGCAATCATTTGTCTAATTTGCGTTAAAAGTTCATCAATATTACCAGGCATTAAGAAATATTTAATAAAACAATATATATTACAACGAATAAAAATTATAATAAACGCGGCGGTGCCCGAGAGGACAAAGGGGGCGGACTTAAGATCCGTTGGCTTAGGCCTGCGTGGGTTCGAATCCCACCCGCCGCACTACTGGGGCCGTAGCTCAACGGGAGAGCGTCCGGCTGAAGACCGGAAGGTTCTGGGTTCAAATCCCAGCGGCCCCATACGGGCCCGTGGCTCAGCCTGGTAGAGCGTCCGCCTGATAAGCGGAAGGTCCTGGGTTCAAATCCCAGCGGGCCCACTATTCTAAACTAACATTAAGATAAAATTTAATATTTTGCTTCGGTAAAAATAATTATGCGTAGGAGATTCGGTAGAGGGCGCCCACCAATAAAAAAATTCATTTCATTTGAGCCGCAAATACAAAAGGTTGTACCGCATCCACACACCAACGAAAAAATAATTTTAACAAGAGAAGAGTTAGAAGCAATGAGATTAATTGATTATTTAGGAATGTCTCATGAAGAAGCTGCGAACAAAATGAGGATATCTAGACCAACAGCCACAAGATTAGTGAATTCTGCACGTAAAAAAATAACAGATGCAATAATCAACGGCAAGATAATATTTATCTTATGAAAAATATTGATGCTCAACATATGTAGATATACATTTTAAATTATCATTATCAAACTTTTTTAATTCGCTAACAAAGAATTCTTCTATTATATTTAGTCTTAATTTTTTATACTCCAATAATTCATTTTTTGATTCTATGGATTCTATAATTGAAATTTCATAAGCTAAATATGCAGTAATTAAAGATGAAGCCAATTTAACAAAAGATTGGGAATATCTGCGTGGAAAAAATTCATATATTAATTTATTTTCAACGTTTATTGAATTCCCTGAATTTGACAACAATAAATATAAAGCCAAATTTGCGCTATTTAGAATACCTAATTTACAAAAAGTTTTTAAATCCTTTG
>CAZMYQ010000079.1:0-3047 GCA_964570545.1 uncultured archaeon
ATCAAATGGTGTTCTACTAATTATATCAATTTTAATACTTGGGATTTTATATATTCCTGTTCAATACTTTATAATACGTGCTATAGGTTTAGCATTTATTAAAACAGATATTAGTTTTATAATTGAAAAACTATTTAAATTCGATAAAATAAATCTAATTATCTTTTTATTAGTTTTGATTATACTTGGAACAATTTTTATATTGAGTGCTATTTTACTTGGATTGCTATCTTTCTTTGTATATATAGCACTATACGATTCGATGCTTCAATGGCTAATAATGTTCTTATTATCAACAGTATATAACGTTGTACTTTTAGTGTCTTTAATATTAGTAAACTATATTGTATCTTATTGGGCAATAGAAGATTTAATTCAAAAACTTGATTAAAATTTTTATTTTTGATTTTTAATCAAAATTAAAAAAATTTCAGAAAAAAGAAAGTTCTCTTCATTGTTCAGGGCGAGCCAGTATCATCATAGTTATGGGACCGCTGGGATTTGAACCCAGGCTACGGGATCCCTAATCCCGCGTGCTAGCCAGGCTACACCACGGCCCCGTATATATTATTTTTATTTATTTTTTTATATATTGGTTATTAATGATAGCGATAGTTGGAAAACCAAACGTTGGAAAATCTACATTTTTTTCAGCATTAACTATGAAAACTGTAGATATTGGAAATTATCCATTTACTACTATAGAACCAAATGAAGGAGTAGCATATGTGCGTCATGAAGAGCCATCTTTCCAACTAAATTTAAAAGCCAATCCAAAATATGGGTTCATCAAAGGAAAATATAGATTTACGCCAATAAAAGTTACTGATGTCGCAGGCCTTGTCCCTGGAGCATCTGAAGGACGAGGCCTTGGAAATCAATTCTTAGATAATATTCGTCCTGCAGATGGTTTAATTTTAGTGATAGATGGTAGTGGCTCTACCGATTTAGAAGGGAGAGTGGGATCAATTGGACAATATAACCCTCTCGATGACGTTAATTTTCTAATAGATGAAATTACTTTATGGATAAAAGGAATAATTTTATCTCACTTAGATAGAATGAAAAAAATTAACAAAGAACCGCATGAAATATTGTATGAATATTTATCTTCATTTAAAATTACTCCTGAAGAATTAAAAGAATACATTCGAGATATGCCGCCAATTCAATTATGGGAAGAAAAAGACGTCTTACATTTAGCTAAAAAAATGATTAAGCCAATAATTATTTGTGCGAATAGAGCAGATTTAAATCCAGATTTAGTAAAGAAAATTCAAAAAGAATCTGCTCTTGATATAATACCATGTTTCGCTGAAGGTGAAAGGATTCTCAAATTAGCAGACAAAAATGGATATATAGAATATGTGCCTGGAGAAAAAGAATTCAAAATTTTAAAAGATCTTACACCAGAACAAAAGAAAGTTTTAGATTATATAGAAAATTATTTAAAAGAATTTGGAAATACAGGAGTACAACAAACCCTCGAAAAATTAGTTTATGAAAAACTTAACTACATAACTATATTTCCAGTCGCCAATGAAAAATATATGGATTCTGAAGGAAATATATTACCTGAAAGCAGATTAATTAAAAAAGGAACAACAGCAAAAGAATTTGCTTATACAATTCACTCAGATATTGGAGAAAGATTCGTTCGAGCAATAATTTTAAATAAAAATAAAATAGTTGGTAAAGATTATGTTTTAGAAGATGGAGATATAATATGTATAAAAACAAATTAAATTACCTTATTTTTTTAATTATTTAATAATTTAATTCAATTAAAAACGAAACATAATAATTTTTAATGTTCAAAGAGGAAATCAGAAAATATTATTCAAAAGTTAAAATTTTTATTCCAAATATAAGAAATAGGGAATTTGGATTCGGGTTTAAGTTCAAAAAGATAGATATTCGACATAAAAAATTTGATTCTAATGAAGATTTTAATATATTTTTAAGGACGCAGACACCACGATATGTTTCTTTTTCTTGTGCTTATTACAAATATCCTGATGCGCGCCCTATGGAAAATAAAGAATATCGGGGAAGAGATTTAGTTATAGATATTGATGTTGATGAATTGGGTTTAGATTATATAATAAATAAATATTCAATAACATATTGTAAAAATTGCAATTTAGTATTTAAAGACTTAAGACCTGTATGTCAAAAATGTGGAGAAAGAACAAAAAAAATATTATTTTATGCAGATGAACTTGACGAGATTTGTAAAAAAGTTGTTGAAGAAGTATATAACATTCTTATAGAAGAACTTGGGTTTGATAAAAATAAATTGAAAATCAAATTTTCAGGAAGCAGAGGATATCATATTCACTATTTTGAAAAATTAGAACTAGATGAAGACTCTTTGCGATGCTTAGCTAATTACATAACTATGCAAAATTTTGATTTTAAAAAATTTTTTAAATATGATAAAACTGAGCATGTATACTTTGGGCCGCCATATAAAGATATAAAATTGGGAGAATATGTTATTAAATGGCCTATTCGTATTGGAAAAAAAATTATAGATAATATTGAACATTTAGTTTCTGAAACTGGTAAAATCACAATTGTAAAAAATTTATTAGCGAAAGGATATTATCCAATTGGAAAGAAATATTTTAAAGTTAATAGATTAAACGATTTGAAAGAATACATCCCGCCATTCAATAAAATAGATATTCAAACATTTATTGATAAGTATAGACTAATTAGAGCACCAAATACAATTCATGGAGATACTATGATGATTGCTAAAACAATAAATAATTATAAAGAGTTCAACCCATGGAAAAATGCTATCTTACATGAATTTAAATATGTTAATTGTTACGTTCCATATTTGCCAAGTGGAAGATATGGTGGTAAAGAATACGAAGAGATAAAAGACAGCGAAATTAAATTGCCAAAATATTTGGCTATGTATTTAAGTTGTAGATTTGAGAGAAACTTGATAAAAGAAAATTAAATATATTTATCACAAAAAATATTATAATGATTGCGTGTTTGAAAAATTTAAACTTAAAAAACTTTGATTG
>CAZMYQ010000080.1:0-3022 GCA_964570545.1 uncultured archaeon
GATGGTATTTTAATATCAAACATAATATTTTTGCCTGATTTTAGAAAAAGCGAAATTGTTTATCCAAATCAATAAACTTTTTATTTAATTATTATGTTAGCAACCATACTACTAAGTAAACCTACAAATATAACATATATATACCATGGTATTTGCAAATTAAATAGAGTCAATTGAATATGTGGAGCAAAATATAGTATTAATATCAAAAATGGAATACTTAATAAAGTTGATTTTATCATGATAGACATAAAATGAGACCACATTTCTTTGGCCAATTCCTGGTGTTTAGCCAATTCTTCTTCAGGTAAATTATCTAAGTCATGCGCAGATTTTAATAGTTCAGTAGCCTTTTGTCTTATGGTTTCCATCTTTTTTTGATCATCTTTTAATAAATATCTTGATAAAAATACTTGGCCTGAAACTAAAATAGTAGTAATAATTAATTCAAATGACGTCATTTAACCACCGACCTAATAATTTGACTTAATATTCTTCCACTCTCCTTTAATTTTCCTTGTTCGTTATGTATTATATATTGAGGAATATTATATAAATATGCCAAAAGCATTCCGAAAGTAATTTCCAAATTTTGGTGCATTTCTATATCTTTTTCTAAACCAACACCTCTCATTCTCTTTCCAGAATCTTCTTTTCTTCTTTTTGCAATTTCAAAATCATCTGCTGTAATTGTAATTGTTGCTGCAGGCTTTAAAGTCTTAATTAATTCCTTTGGAAAACCGAATTTTAATTCATATTCTGACAATAGTATTCCGTGCGTATCAATTAAAACTATACCTTTGTAGTTCTTTTTTATATATTTTATTGCTTCTTTTTGATATTTTCTCATATCTTTTTCTGAAAGTTTAAACCTAATTTCATCACGTGGAATTTTTGTTATTTCTACCATTATATCTCCAAAATTAACCACTTCAAAATCAATATATTTCCTAGCTTCGCGAATAACAGAAGATTTTCCTACACCTGGAACTCCAAAAATCAGTATATATTTACTTTTCATTAATTAAATTTAAGAATAAATATATTAATGGAATTTAAATATCTCTTGATTATTATTGGATTGCTTTTAATTTTACTTGGATTTTTTATATTGTCGAGCCATAATAATGAATATAATTTACAACGTGATTATAATTTAATGGGAAAGAAGGTTCTTATGGTTATTGCGCCTGGTGAATTCAGAGATGAAGAATACTTTAAGCCAAAAGAAATTTTAGAAAACGCAGGCGTAGAAATAACTACTGCTTCTATAAAAGAAGGTGAATTTACTGGTATGCTTGGAGCAAAAGTTTATGCTAAATCGTTGGATGATATCAATTTAGACGATTATGACGGAATTATCTTTGTTGGTGGTATTGGAGTAGCAAAACATGGATATTTTGAAAATGAAAAAATATTAAACTTGGCGAGATACTTTTATGAAAAGGGCAAAATTGTTGGTGCTGAATGTATTGCGCCAATGATTTTGGCAAAAGCAGGTATTTTAAAAGATAAATCTGCTACAATTTGGAAAGATGCTGAACTAATAGAGGAATTCAAGAGTTTAGGTGTAAATTATGTAGATAAATCTGTAGTTGTCGATGGTAAAATAATAACAGGAAACGGCCCAACCGCCGCGGAAGAATTTGGAAAGAAATATCTCGAATTATTGGCAAACCAATAAGTTTTTTAACAATAACTTTTAATGGAAATCGTATTGAAGAATCTCAAAATATTATATAATAACGAATCAATAATTGAAGGAGATATATTAATAGAAGGAAATAAAATAAAAAAAATAGGAAAAAATTTAAATGGTGATGAAACCATAGATTGTAAAAATAAACTAGCAATTCCTGGGTTGGGAAATCTTCATACTCATATCGCAATGATTCTATTAAGAGGATATGAAGATGATAAAAATCTTCATGAATGGTTAAATAAAGTATGGACGATCGAGAAAAAATTATCTCCACAAGATATATACTTTTCTTCCAAGTATGCTATTTTAGAAATGTTAAAGTCAGGAACGACTTTATTTTTAGATATGTACTTTCATGTTAATAAAATTGCAGACGCATGTAAAGAATTGGGTATTAGAGGGTATTTAGGATATGGTATTTTAGATAATTTTGATATTGATGTTTTAAAAAAGGACTTAGAAATATCAGAAAAAACAATTAATTATATTAATTCTCTCAAATCAGAAACTGTGAAGCCCGTAGTATGCGCTCACGCTATATATACAGTGTCTAAAGAAGGTATAATAAAATCAAAACAATTAGCAGATAAGCATAACATACATTTCCATATGCATCTTTCAGAGACTCGTAAAGAGGTATATGATTGCTATAAAAAACATAAGATGAGGCCTGTTGAATATTTAGAAAATCTCAATGTTTTAGACAAAAATTGCATTTTCGCACATTGTGGTTATTTAACAAAAAGAGAGATTTATCTTCTTAAACAATATAATTGCTCAGCAATTAGTTGTACGACCTCAAATATGAAATTGGGTACAGGTGGCTATTTTTCATATCCTGAATTTCGTGATTTAGGTGTTCAAGTCGCACTTGGAACAGATGGGCCCTGTTCAAACAATTCTTTAAATATGTTTTTAGAGATGAAATTTTTTACTTTAATGCAAAAATGGTTTAGGTGGCAAAGTAATATAATCTCAGCAAAAGAAGTCTTTAAATTATGTAGCGAATGTGCTTATAAAATTTTAGGATTAAATGGAGGAAAAATATGTGAAAATTATCTAGCGGATATCGTTCTGATCGATATCGACGATATACCAAAGCCAATCACAAACATTTTTTCTAATTTAGTGTATAGTTTTGAAGGATATATATCAGATGTGATAATAAATGGAAATTTTGTTTTAAGAGATAAAAAATTAGATGAGGAAGACAAAATAATAGATAATTTTTTGACGACATATAGAAAATATTTTTAAATTATTATATTATTTTATGAATAAAATATCTTTTCCAAAAAGTTATAAAAATTACACGAAGCA
>CAZMYQ010000081.1:0-3020 GCA_964570545.1 uncultured archaeon
ATATCATTCTTTTTAACCCAATTTCGATAACAAATCCAAAAGTTTTAGCAAATATGTGGACTATATTAGGAGGATTTGCACTTTTTGGAGCAGGAATATACACTGTGAAAGATTACATTACGAGATCCGAGAAAATAGCAGGAGCAGAATTTAAAGAATGGATAGAAGATTTCTTAAATTACACCACATATATAACAAAAAAATATTTTCCGAAATATTTAAGAATATTATTAAAACAAAGAGAAATTACAAGGGAGGAATATAAATATTATATAGATTTGTTAAAAAATAATGATGAAATAACAAACACAAACCTAGAAAGTTTAAGCATAAAATTTTTAATTATATTTGGAAAATTCTTTGGAAATAATTTGTTGAATAACGCATCTAAGCTAATTTCTGAAAAAGATAAGGAAATTATTATAAAGAAGTGGAAAATACTAATTGATGATTTATATCTCGTTGTTCCTTATATAACATATCTTACAATTCCTTTAGATGAATTTCTAGAATATAAACGTTTAGAGCTTAGAAAAAACATAAGGATAGCTTCCTTATATTTTAAACATAAAAACTCAAAAATAAAGAAATAAATAATAACATACCCGTTCATTCTTTAATCTTGATTTTTGTATTTCAATATTTCGTTCAACCGTTCTTCTAAGTAATTAATTACATTTTCCCAGCTCTCTTTATCGTCTATCCATTTTAAAAACACATATTGGCTTAACCCATAAGCTTCCATAAGATTTTGCCAACTTATCCCTTGAGATTTTAACTCGCCTTTGTATTTATCCCAATACCATTTGGTAAACCATGTACCTTGTTTTATACTAACTTTAGCTATCTTTGGTTTTTCTTTAAGTTCTTTTTTCCAATATTCTTTCCATTCTTTTGGCTCTTCAGAAATAGGCAACTTAACCATAATATACTATATACATAGTATTATATATTTCTTTATAGATTTAAACAGCACATAATGAAGAAGAAAGATTTTAAAAATTAGAAAGAGAAGCGATCTAATATCTTAAATATAAAACTCAAAAACAGAGAAATAAACAACATTTATGATGAAATTAAACGTTTTAAATCTTTTATTATTTCTTTTTCTCTTAATTCCAAAAATGTTTTATATTTTTCTTTAACTTCAGAGTTACTAAGATCAGAAGTTGTTTCTCTTAAAATTTTAAATGCCTCCTCATTTATAAAATGCTCTTTAAATATATTTTGAACTTCTTTTTCAGCTTCTTCTTCTGATATTTTCTTGTTTCTACAAATTTCTTTTATTAAATCTTCTATATATTCACCGGGAGCTTTTTCTCGTATTCGTCTATTTGTTTCATCTAAAATTAATGTTTTATTCAATACACAATCAATTAGTTCATCATCTATATTCTTTCTTTTTAGGAAAGCTCTGGGAAATATATGGTGATCCTCTAAATTCTCTACATAAGTGTTTATGCCACTATATACATAGTAAAAATCTTTTACGTTTCTCCTAAAGAGTAAGTTAAATACTCCTTTATATTTTGCGTTAGAAAATCGTTTTACTTTCTTCAAGTTCAAAATGCTAGATTCTAATTGTTTTCTAATTTCTTCCACAACCTCGGGAACTTTATTATCGTTTTCAAACCACACACACAATTGATCAAAATCTTGCTTCATTACAGTTTCTGTCTTTCCCGAGTATCTTTCAGAAAATATTACACTCCAATACCATTTATCTATTTTATCTTCTTGAGGGTATTTGTATCTTAAAAACAACGCTAAAATTACAGTAATTGTTGGAAAATAAGGTATCCATTTAGGATTACATATTCCATATCTTTCTCTATCAAATATGAGTGCTTTTAACACTTTATTTTCAAATATGTCCACAGCTTCATTCCATTTTTCTTCATTTAAGACTTTCTCATCAATATTTATCAAATCTTTCGATTTTATACTATATCCTTCACTAAGTGCTATAGCTTGGATTATCATATATGGAATCTTTGTATTTTCTTTTTCTTTAGCTAGTTCTCTAATATAGTGGAAATTTTCATAAGCTTCATTCCATTTTTCTCTTAATTTTATGAACTTGTATACCCTCGCCACAATCAAATCAAAGGGTGATAACTGAACTCCTGTTTTATTCAACCTCTCAAATAAAATAACAACCTTTTCTAAATTTTCACCATCTAAACAGAAGTAGTGAATTTCATAATTATAAAGTTTTTTCATATACTGCTTTAGTTTTTTTGATTCCTCTTTAGAAAATAAATCTTTAAATTTTTCCCACACATCATCAAAATCAAATTCATCATACTTGGCAAAAAAGCATAATGGGAACCATTTTTTCTCCCTAAGATACCCATAATCCCACTTACCATCTTTATATATCATTTTGAATTCTTTGCTACTCGTTGAAATACTAAAAACCGCATTTTCGATATCATCATCTTTTAATCTTTCTAAATCCAATAAAAACACGTATGGGCTAGTCGTATTTTTTAATGGATATTTGGGAGGAAAATCAAAAGCATAATATAGAGAGGTAATTCTTTGTTGTCCATCTAATATCAACAACTCTGGTCTTGGCTTTTCATTTTTATCTACTCCTTTTATAAACTTAGGTTTAAACGGCGGATTGTCTGGATTTTTAACTCTTAAAAATAAGAAAGCACCTATGAATACGCCTTCTAAAATAGATTTTATTAATTCTTCAACATCTTGACGGGTCCAAACAAAATCTCTTTGAAAATCTGGAACACAAATTTCTCCTTTTGAGACTTTCTTGATTATATCTTTAATTTCTTCAGTGTCTGATTTTAGTTTTAATTCTTTCATTAAAAAATTTAATTATATACCGAAGATAAAAAATCAAGATATTTTGACAATTTATTTTTTATTAATTTCAATCGATTAGAATCTAGCGAATGGCAAACAAAGTATATATCTATATGCGCTTCTTCTTTATTGTAGTTTTTATATAGATATGATTCTCTAGTGTAATATTCTGTTATTATATTCTCTCTTTT
>CAZMYQ010000082.1:0-2994 GCA_964570545.1 uncultured archaeon
AAATTCTTGTATTTTCTCCAATCTTAGCTCCTTCTTCAACAATAGCCGTTGGATGGATAAATATCATGGTATCACTTCAAATTAAGGTTTTATATAATTTCAACTGTAGTTCTGAATATACCTTAGTGTCTCTAATATTTAAAGTTTACATTCATTCAATGTTCAAATTTCCCTGGTAAATCAAAGATCATGCTTTACAAGACTTTTTAGCAATTATAAATACTAAAGAAGATCTATCTGGATACTTATTGAGTGAATTATATTTACAGAGGGCGGTTAAATATTTTTGGTAAGAAATTCTCTTTAAAATCCACAGGTATCCTTCATGAGGTGCTAATAAAATCATAAACAATTTTCTTAAGAATTTCTGCCATAAATTAAAATGGATTCTTGTGTCTCCATCTCTAGAAACTAAACCAAATTTCCAAAGCGTTCTAATTAATCTCCAAGAATAAGCCCTACATCCAAAGATAGACATTATACAAAAATTTTTTTGAATAAGTTCAAGGAATTTCCTATACTCTAATTCATTTATATGATCGTCTGTAAAAGCAAAAATATCATACACCATTTTATTCGGTGTGGAGATAAACAGAAATCCGCCCTCTTTTAGTAATAGGTTAAGATTTTCAAGTAATATTTCAGACTTCTTAGGAGGTATATGTTCAAAGACTTCAAAACATGTTATTGCATCAAATTTTCCATATTTATCAATAAATTCTAATATCTGTTTTTTGTCTGTTAAATCTACAGTTTTAAACGTTATATTTTTTTTCTTAACTAACTTTTGGGCGGTTGATATTATTTGTTTATTTATATCGATACCAATAATTTCCCATTTATCACACATATTTGCCATTAAATATGAACCGTAACCATAAGAACATCCAGCATCAAGAATTTTAATATTTTTGTTACCAAATTCATTCTTAATGGTCTTAACCACGTGTTCATAGAAAATTATACTCGATAATATATATTCTATATTAGTAAGATGGCCAAATTTCCCTTTAATATCTTGGATAATCTGTTGCATAGGTATTTCACCTCGCTTATACTAAAAGTCTTTCATAGGATTATTTTGTAGTTTTTAAGTTACTTATTTATTTTCTATTACAAATTTTATTATAAAATTCAATTAACTTTTTTTCTTCATTTTCCCAAGAATATTTAAAAATTGTATTTAGGCAATTTTTATGATATTGTTCCCAATTATCCATAATTTCATAAATTGCCTTAATAGCTCCCTCAACATCCAAATATTTTACGCATTTGCCCCAACCATTTTCTAAAACATATTTTTTGGCATAAATTAGTTCTTCGTTACATAAAACAGGTAGTCCTGCTGAGACATACTCAAATAATTTTCTAGGAGTACCTTTTTTGTTATTTTCAGATATTGGACTAAAAAACAACAATGCAATGTCCGCACATTTTAAATAATCTCGAACTTTTTTATGAGGCACTACTCCAACATAGTTAATTACCTTATAAGATAACACATTGAATTTTTTTGTTGTTATTGGTCCCAATAAGGTTATTTTAATGGGTAGTTTTTCTTTTTCAATATGTTCTGCAAGTTTGCATATAAATTCTACTCTAAGGTCAGATATCCCACCAACATATATCAAATCAATAATATCCTTTTTTATTCTTTTGTTATTATTAGATGAACTTTCTTTTGTGTCTTTAATATCAATCAGTGGATAATTATATATCGCTACTATTGGAATATCTTTATTTTTCACCAATTTTTTATATCTCTCAACTAAATCATCATTCACTACGATAATTCCATCAACAAATAATTTTATAAATATTGGTTCTAATAGGCACATAACATATAAAAAAATCCTGCCTTGTATATTTATTGGATTATCTTTTAGTATTTTATTATAGTATTCATGAACGTCCCATACAAGTTTAGATTTTTGACGTAATATTTTTATAAATACTCCTGCTAACAATCCTTCCATATCATGTACATGATAAATATCACTTTTTTCATTTAATCCTTCTTTAATGGCTTTTATTAATTTTAAAATAATATTTCCACTTAAAATTTTATAATTACATTTTGGTATTGATTTTCCTTTATTTGCAATAATTGTAAGATAATATCCATGTTTTATTAAAGATTCTGATTCTTTGTGGTAAATTCTGCTATCATCTATATCATGCCTAATTCCTATCATACATACTTTATTAGTAATCATATTTCCACCATTTATACAAATCTTCACAACTCGTTATCCATGCATTTCGTTTATTTCCTTCTTTTAATATTTTTAAATATAGTTTTTCATATTCCTTCCAGCATATTCCATCAAAGTAGTTATTATGCCAATTAAGTGTTAAAACTCCTCCATATTTTTCAGTAATTTTCATTAATCTATCAACTTCTTTCCATGCATTTTCCAAATCTAATTTCATATAAGAAAATAACGAAACATCCATAACATTCATTGGAATTTCTAATATGGTGGTGTTGTACCATTTTGGCACGTAAGGATAAACACTCCCTCCCCTAAATCCAACTACGTTATTATATCCTAATGTTGAATCATATTTAAAACCTGCTTTTTCTAAGTTATAGAATGTTTCGGGAATCTTAAACATCAAGTAATGATTTCTATATCCAATTATTTTAATTTTTGCTACTTTTTCTAACCTTTTCTTTTCTTTAACGATCATATCATAAGAATTGTAAGCATTATAACTTCCATGCAAACCAACGTCAAAACCTTCATCAACCAAAAATCTGATCTCATTTTCTAAATCCTCAATTTTGTATCTCTTTCCTGTTGGGTCATTTTCATTAGCCATGAAGAAGAATGTAGATTTTGCGTTATAGTTTTTTTCAATATTTACAATCTTTTCAATTGTATTATAAGGATTTTTTCTTTTTAGAATATATTTTAAAGTAGGTATAAAATCTGTTAATAAATTATGGACATAATATCCCCATGAAGGTTTTACTAAATCAACATCATG
>CAZMYQ010000083.1:0-2985 GCA_964570545.1 uncultured archaeon
TGTAAACTTATATTCTTCTGAAATATCGGTTAAAAACATAACGAATATATTAAAAATATTCAACACAAAAATTAGTAGAGAAACAATATATAACTATTTAGAATATTTTGAAGAATCATATTTCATTTTTTTAGTTAATAAGTTTTCCTACAAAATTTCTGAACAAATTAGAAACTCAAAATTATATTTGATTGACGGAATATGGTCATTATCAAATAAACATTCACAAAACTATGGTAAAATATTTGAAAACGTAGTATTTTTAGAATTAAGAAAGCACGGAAAAGATGTGTATTATTATAAAAATGACTATGAAATCGATTTCATTACAGACGATTCATTAATACAAGTTTGCTATGAACTTAATGAACAAAATATAGAGAGAGAAGTAAAAGCATTGAAAAAATACAAAAGCAATAAGAAAAAATATATAATAACATTTAATCAATTCGATGAGGTTGGAGATATTAAAGTTGTTCCATTTTGGTATTTCTCTTTATTTTATCTTTAAACAAATTTAACTTCTTTAACACATCTTTCTTTTGAATCTATCGAGATTCCAACTAAATAAACCTTTTTCCCAACGAACTTATTATAATATTTCTTTTCCTTAATTTGTTTAATTGCTTCGTCGATTGGTTTATCGAGTTTAATCTCTAAGATCCAAACTCGATTATCAAAGTATTCGACGATGATATCTGATCTTCCCAAGTTATTTGGATCCTCGTTTCGGGCATTTAATCCACACATCAATAATGCCGTATAAATCAACGAATGATAATATTTTTCCTTGCTGTCGAATAAATTATATGATATGTTTGCGAATAACGTGTTTAATCCGTTCTTTAGTTTCTCCGAATCATTTTCCAATAATCCATACTTAACATTTTCCTTTATATATAACGAGATTTGGCTGTTCATCTCATATCCAACACTTAAGACTAACTTAGACAACGAATTTTTAACCTCAACGTTTGGAAATCCTAAAACATAATAATCTTCAGTTACGTCTAAGATTGTCAAATATCCAGCTTGAAATAAGAATCCTTCTGGTGGGGAGTTTTCAATTTCATAAGGTACTAAAAAATCTTTATCGACTAAAATCCTATCAAAATATTCCAAGTCATAAACATCGTTCCTTTTCAGATATTTTACGATGAAATATGGTGTACCGGATTCTATCCAGTAGTTTTTAAATTTCCGTTCTTTTAAGCACTTCAACAACGAGAACGGATTAATCACTCGATCACATTCCTCTCCGAATTTATATCCATTATACCAATATCTTATTCTATCTAACGCTTCTTCGTAAGATATCTTATGTTTCTTTGCTAATTCCTCGATGTGTTCTTTAAAATGTCGTTTTATCTCTTCGAATGTGAATCCACATATCACAGCATAATTATCATTTAATGTGATATCTTCCAAATTATTCAATTGAGAAAATATCGACATCTTAGAAAATTTAGAAATTCCGGTTAAGAATACAAATTTTAGATATGGATCGGCGCCTTTAAGGATTCCATAGAAGTTTCGGAAATATTCTCTAATTTCTTGGATATCTTCCTCGTCGATATGGTCGAGGATTCCTCGATCGTATTCGTCGATTAAAACAACTACTTGTTTGCCATATTTTTCGTATAATTTTCGAATTAAATTATCGAATAACATACTCGTCAAATAATCCTCATGGAATTCAATATCATATTTTTCATAAATTTCTTTCAGTTTTATTTTCAATCCATAATCAATAGTTTCCTTACTTTCGGTATTAACTTGAGAAATATCCAAGCGAATTATTGGATATTCTTCGAATTTCCATTTATCGTAGATATACAATCCCTTAAATAACTTTTTTTCACCCTTAAACAAATAATACATCGTAGAAACTAACAGCGATTTTCCAAATCGTCTTGGCCGTGATAAGAAATAATATGTTCCATTGTTAATTATGTCATAAATTAATCTTGTTTTGTCCACATATATATAATCGCCTTCTCTTATCTTTTTAAAATCTTGGATTCCGATAGGCAACTTTTTCATAAGTTATTTATGGTTAAAATAAAATATTTAATGGTCAAGATTCCATTAGAAACATATTCATTATTTTTGTTTGATTTGGACGACACATTATGTAATTCAGAAGAGGCGTACATAAAAAGGAAAAGAAGTTGTTTTTAATGAATTAAACACATATTTAAAAAAGATAAATAGAAAAGAATTATCTAAAGAAGAATATGAAAAATTATATCAAGAAGCGAGGAAAGAAATTCATTTGGAATTAAAAGGTTCTGCATCGATGCACAATAGATTATTATATTTCCAAAGAATGATTGAAAAATTAGGCTTGCAGGCAAATCCAACATTGTTATACAATTTAGAAGAAGCTTATTGGAAAGAAGTTTATAAAAATTTAAAATTATTTCCTGGAGCAAAAAAATTGTTGAAAATTCTAAAAAATCATAATATAAAAATCGGAATAATAACCAACATGTCATTACATTTACAAATAAGAAAACTAAAAAAGTTAAAAATAGATAAATATATAGATTTTATAGTCAGTAGTGAAGAAGCAGGTGTAGAAAAACCGCACAAAAATATCGGATTGATAGCACTTAATAAAGGTCATACATTTCCAAATAGAACAGTAATCATAGACGATAACCCAAATAGTGGAATTCTTTTGGGAGAAATATTAAATGTTGGATTAAAAATCTTATACGTTCCACCATATTCTAAGGTTAAAGAATATGAAGGATGTGATGTAATTATAAAATCATATGATGAATTATTATCAATGTTAATAACAGAAAAGATTATAAATAAGTCTTGTGTTGTTTTAGATATATTTGGAGTAATTATAAAAGACATTTATTCATTTTCAGACTATTTATACGAAAATTATGTTAAAGATAAAAGCATATCGAGAGAAGAATTTAGAACAATATGAAAACATAGAAGATATTCTATTAATCTATAAAACTT
>CAZMYQ010000084.1:0-2922 GCA_964570545.1 uncultured archaeon
ATCGCTGTACATGGAAGAATATAAAAAATATAGAATAAAACTATTTGAAAAAAATTCCATCGAGACAAAATATTTTTATATATTCTCATCAAAAGAATATTATAACATAAAAGAAGCAATAATTATTCATCTACGACCTTAGAAATATAATGAAATTTAATATTATACTCTTTAGCTAATTTTCTCGTATCGATTATTTTAATTTCTTTTCCCACTTCAACAAAAACTGTTTGACTAAACGGAATATATATTTCTTTAAACCCGTGAGAAATTGCCGCTTGTAATTTCTCATAAAGCATATCTACTCTCCCAACAGAATTGTCTTTATTTAACACTCCAGTATATACACAATTATTACAGATCCATCTGCCTAAAGCACCTTCTACACAGGACTTAAACCCTAATCCTGCTGAAGAACCTTCTAACTTCTCAATAGGCGGAACATTTATAAATATATCTCTGTTATAATGTTCATATTTAGAACTTCGTAAAATCATTTCTAGCGTATCTAATCCATATATTGGTGGAACATCTATATAAACAGTCCCTTCTCCAAGTTTTGAGATACACATAATATTTAATATATTTCCTTTATTTCCACTGACGCTCATTATATAAGTGCTATAATATATAGGCTGCCCCGAAAGTTTGAGATATATTAGTACTAAAAGGAGCATATAACTCAAAATACCTATGCATCCAAAGAAAAATTTTAAAAAATCTTTCAACTCTTTGTCCATAATTATTTAGAGTAAAAAAGTATTTTTAATTGAAATAAGATATTCTATTTTAAAAAATTTTCTAGAAACATATATGAACTATTCAATAAGTTCTTTTATTATTTTTTCTTCTTCTTCTGCTACATTTTTAAATACTTTTTTTAAATCGCCATGTAAAAATACAGACATAAATTTAATGTTCATGGTATATAAATACACTCCATCTTTTTCTTCACAAATACCAATTCTACAAGGCATCATTGCAGTTATCCAATAGTTTTGTTCTTTTTCTAGTGCTTGCTTTGCATATTCTTGTTTACATAATTCAATGATATATATTTTTTTGCCTACTTTTTCTTCCATATTATGCTCAGAAGGGATTGACCATCCATTACTCACAATAGCATTTTTTAGTTTTTCAATAGTTTCTTTATAACCATATTTACTCTTAAATTTCTTAATCATAATTTTATTTATCATTTAACCACCTCTTTTTCTAATTTGTGCATAGCAAAGGAAGCTAAAGGCAATTGTATCAAATATGCCACAACTAAATATATAACAGATTCTGGAAATAATATTACACATAAACCCAAAGAAATTGATATATTCTTTAAAAATAATGAATAAAATACTGCTACCCAATCTTTTGAATCTTTAATAAATATCTTTGAAGCATATGCAACAAATATACAAACTAAATAATATATTAAGATTAAAAGTATGTTTACAAGAATATTATATATATTAGAAGCAATATATGCTGCTTTTAAAAGCATTGAAACTAAAATTATTATGAGCATTCCAGACATACCTATTAATCTAAGTTTTTCCTTATTTGATTGAACAAAAGATGGAAATGAGTATTTAATTATTTGTCCTAATATCATAGGTACAAAAATAACAATACTTACCTTATATAACAAATCGTATGTACTGATTGATATAGAAGATCCAAAAGAACCTACAACAAAAGGAACTACCAAAGAAACCAATACTGCTCCAATAGTCAAACTTAATACTTGTATTAAAGTGGCTACATGTATGTTTCCATGTAACATATTAACAAAGTTTAAAGTCATAGATCCTGTTGGCAATAATGATAATAAAAGTAGTGCTAAAAATAAGTCAAAATTTCCTGTAATCAAATAAAAACCATATGAAATTAAAGGAAATAATATAAAATTAACCAACAAAACAAACACAACAAGAGATACATGATCAAACTTAAACAATTCCCTAATGTTTAAATTAATCATTGGTGGCAAAAGCATGACATAAATGATTGGCAAAATTAAAAGTTTTAGCAAATCATGAGGAATATAATCTTTTAGTAAAATACCTAGCACCAATCCAAAAATTATTTCCAACACAATAAATAAAAATAGATGCTGTTTTATTTTTTTAAGTACATCAAACACCATAATACATATGCTCCATTTTAATATATATAGAACCATAGTTAAAAAATGTTAAATGGCTATTTAAGTTATTTCATAATTATGTTTTTATGCGATATCCTAATCATATAGCATTTATTATGGATGGAAATCGTAGATTGGCGAAGAAATTAAAAATTTCCAAAGCATTTGCATATCGTAGAGGAGCACTAAAAGCAATTCAAATTATCAATTATTTATCAAGAAAAAAATATATTAAAGAATTGACATTTTATGCATTATCTTTAGAAAATTTGCAAAGAGACGACATATTTCTATTATTTTCTCTTTTAGAAAAATATCTTAAAAGATTTTTGCACGTAAAATCTAGAGTTAAAATCAGGTTCGTTGGAGATTTAAATAAAATACCATCAAACATAAGAAAATTGGCAAAGAAAATTGAGGAGCGACATTCCAGAGGCAGTGTATTAATAAATATTTGTTTAGCATATAGTGGAAAGTGGGAAATTGTTGAAGCAGTAAAAAGATGTAAGAGATTATCAATAGAAGAAATAGAAAGGAATCTATATATTTCTGCTCCTGATTTAATTATAAGGACAGGAGGATATCAAAGACTTAGTAATTTCTTAATTTGGCAGAGTGCATATTCTGAATTATATTTTGTTAAAGAACTTTGGCCTAAGTTTCCATTGGGAAGATTAAAAAGAATATTGAAATGGTCCAAGAGTACAAAACGAAATTTTGGGAGATAGATATCTATTTTTTATATAGATTATTTATAAATTTTCTAACAAAATCTTCTG
>CAZMYQ010000085.1:0-2916 GCA_964570545.1 uncultured archaeon
GCAAGTCCTGCCATGCAACCCCAGAATGCATCTTCACCAACTCCACTTTTTCGTTGCTTTCTCTCTTCACGATAGTTTTCTAAATACTAGTATATTTTGTTATTTATGTTTGGTTGATTTGATACAAAGTGTTTTTCTTATTTGTCATTTTCAATAACAATACTACGAATTATAGTATCATGCTCAATAACTCCATATTTTGATCCAATGTGGTATGAATCTCTACATAAATAATCCAACCTATCTGTGCCAAAATCTCCACAAACTACCTCAAATAAAGGATGATTAAAGTATTTTAACGGATATGTATCTAAATCTAAATCTTCAAAAATAATTTTACTTTTTTCCATAACAAAATCCTCGTGAGATACTCCTGTAACCCTTTCAATTACATGTGAAAATGCACCGTGCCCGATATCATGAAGAAGAGCACATATAGACAAATCTTTTTTTATGTCGCTATCTTCAAAATTGACATTTGATGTTAAATAATACGTACCTAAACTATGCTCAAATCTTGTATGATTAGCACATGGAAACACATAATAGAGAACAGCATTTTGTTTTATATGTCTAAGTTTTTGAAATAAATAATGATCTACGATTTTAATAATATCTTCATCTAATGGAATATATCCATAAAGAGCATCACGGATATATTTCATAGTAAAACACCATTTAACTTTAATATTAATAATGTATTTCCAATATCTTATATAATATCTTTATTTGGCACATAACTAAATATATTAAAACAAATTCACATAAAAGTAATGTTTGCTTTTATGTTGGATTATGCAAAAATATTAAAACATAAATATACGTTCTTGCTTTCAGGTTTAGTTTACTCTATATTATCAGTTGTTATTTCTGTTTTAGTTTTTCCTGAATATTCATCAATTACTTCTATATGTTTATTAGCAATACCTTCAGCATTCTTGTTTTTAGAGTCACATAAAAATGTAAAAGAATTTATAAGTGATTATCTTGAAGAATATTTATTATTTTTCTTTGGCGTTTTTTTAGGTTTTTTGATAATGTATATCATATTGCCTGAAAATGTGGTTGCAGATTTATCAAAAGAACAAAAAAATGTTATACTATCATATACTTATAAGAGTGGGCACTTCTATAATCTGGGAGAAAATTTTGTTTCCATCTTGATAAATAATCTTTTTATTTTTGTTATGTGTATTTTGTTTTCAATATTTTATGGTACTTGTGGAATAGTATTTTTATCATGGCACGCATCTATTTTAGCATATTATGTTAAATATAACCTATCCAAAAGCTTGCTTTTGGGAGTTATAAGTTTTTTTGCCATAATGCCACATGGAGTCTTGGAATTTGGGGCATATAGTCTAGCAGGCGCAGCTGCAATGAATATGTTACTATATTTTTTTGATAAGAAACATCACAATATCAAACATATTAAGAAATTAATATTTGTTGGATTAATAATGTTGATATGTGCTGCATACATAGAAAGCGCATGCTATTTGTTAATATAATTATAAAAATTAAGAAATTAAAATACTTTTCTTTGTTTTTGGATGAATTAAGTCTAAATATTTTGATTCAACATATTTTAAAACATCTTCTATACAATCAAATCGTAAATTACATTGTTCCAATGGATATTTACGCATTGGTAACACACTTTTGGACTCTTCAATTTCTTCCCAATCGTTACCAATTTTTCTGTAAAGAATATATGTTCTAGTTTCAGAATCATAAATCAAAACTGTCATTCTTAAAGTGTCAAACCCTTGGAGTATGTACATACTATATTATTATCTTGATAAAATATATTTAAATGTCCTTTTCAAGAAGAAAACAAAAATAAATATAAATTAAATTTTAAGGATTCATGCTATGGTTTATTTGCGCCTTAATATTCTCGATATTTTTGGTATGTCCTTCGTTTTTGTTTAATTATTTGCCTGATAACGAAATCGGCTTATTTTATGGATTATGGACTATCTTAACCCTATATATTTCTTCTCAAATTGGTATCTCTAACGCAGAATATATTGGAGATAAAATCGATGATATCTTAGACATAATTTATTATGTGCCAATAGTATGTGCCTTCACAATACCTCTACTAATATTTATCAAAGTAAATATTTTGCCTTTAAAAATACTTATATTAATTTTAGCATCATATATTTGTGGTATAAACATATGGTTTTTTCTTTCAGGATTGGTTGGATTGTTAGTATTTAGATTCGGATTTCCGGCCGATCCGTTTATAGCTCCATGTATAGCATTTTTTAACAGTTTTGAAAATAAAGAAGAAACTCTTAAAAAAGCAAGTATTTCATTAGATGTTATTTTGGCTTCAATCTTGGGCTTATATCTAATATGTAATTTTTCATGTATGTGCGCATATATAGTTGGATCATTATTAAAACAAAATAGAGGAGAATATTTTGTTCTAACAAACGTATCTTTGCCTATAGTTTCATCTCTATATATGTACTTATATGGAGATGTAAAAATAATGCCTTTAGGATATGTATATGATCCAATAAGTTTTTGTGTTGGGTATCTTGCTTCTTTAGTTTTAGGAATTATTATTATCAAGAATATTCCAAAAATAAAGTTAGAATTTGATAACGTTGTCTTTGAAATAATATTTTTAATCTATAACGCAATATTTGGATTGTACAATCTATTGTTATATATTATGTGCAGAATTTTATCATATCTCAGATGGAAAAATAAAAAAGATGAAATGTCTCATTTTGGATATTTTATAATTCCCACCATGATATATTATTTCAGAAGTTTTCTAAATATTTAAATTTAGTCGCATATTCTCTTGGCTCTCCATTATTTAATTTTGATATTAAGTATTCTACACAATTTTTCGCATATTTTGAGTTGAGTCGAGTATATTTTCAAATATAA
>CAZMYQ010000086.1:0-2906 GCA_964570545.1 uncultured archaeon
TATTGTTATTATGGCAGAAGATTAATAAAAATCAATAAAAATTTATCAATTTTTTGGAAGTAATGTATATATAATATTAAGAACTAATTTTTTTATGTCGATTGAAAACATTTGCGGCGATTTTAGTGCTGGAATTTCTCCTGAAAAAAGAATAGTTGCTAAGACGAAAACAAAATCAGTTAGATTAGAAGTATATGAACAATGTAGCGTCTATTATCTCAATATTATGGATCTTACCTTGAAAATTGGAGGACCAAAGAGATTTAAAGAATTTTATTATTTTATAACAAATAAGGGAGCGTATACTTTTCCAGAAGGAACAATAATTATAAAAGAATCTTTAATAACTTTTGCTTGTAAAGATGGATATCCAAGACAATTTAAAATTAAAAGTAAAGAACTTGAAAAATTTATGGATTGCATTTATGAAGAATACTTAGATATTTGTAAAACTGAAACTAATGAAAAAACAGATTTAGAATTTGAAATCTAATCTTTTTTAGTACTTTTTAATATTTAATAAAATTCTCTAAAATTTTAAATGGCTGTGTGGATATTGGAAACGGTTCATTCTCCAAAAATATTGGCTGGGGATTTCACAAATAAACAAATTTTATTTACATCAAAAGAAAAAGATGTATATATTTCTATATATCCAAACAAACGCAGAGAAATAAAGATAAAGACAAGTAATGGAGTTATACGTATAACCCATCCAATAAATGAAAGATATTTTAGTTTATTTCCATCATATTCAAATTTAATAAAAGCAATAAAAAATGTGTGTGATTATGTTAGTGGGATGTATGGAATAAAAATAGATGGTATTGTTATTGAAATATCTTCTAAAAATAAAAAAATAAAAGGAAACGAACCATGGGTAATATCTACTATCATAAAATGCTTATTTAAATATTATAACTTACAATATGATACTAAAACTCTGGCTAGACTTGTGACTATTTCTTGCAAAGACAGTACATCTATTATAGCAGTAAATAAAGAATATCCTTTTATTTTACATGGTGAAGAAATAGAAAAACTTCCAAACAATTTGAAATTATTGTTGAGTAATTTATATATTGTTATATTATCTACTAACAAAAAACCAAAAATAAAAGTAAATGCAAAAAAGTTTAACAGTTTAAGAAAAGACATAGAAAAAACTACTAATAAATTACTAAATTCTAAAGATATTTTACATTTCCTTGAAAATGTCAATTATACTCAAAAATTACTAAACGAAGTATTAGAATATCCAAAAGAATTAAAAGACATAATTGAATTAGTATATCTTACGTGTGGTTGCGCAAAAATAAACACAAGTGATGGTTCAATAATAGCCTTTATTGAAAAATCAGATAGAAATACATTACGTGAAATAAAAAAATTAGCAAAGAATCACAATATTAATTTATCTATTAAAAATTTCCAATTTTTCCTTAAGTAATTTCAAAAACTCTTCTTTTTTATCCACATCTATATATCCCCCACCTGCGCGTTCGTGGCCGCCACCTTCTCCGCCAAGCTCATTACATACTGCACTTAAAATCTTACCAACATTTATTCGCTTTTCCTTTGATCTCATTGAAATTTTTATATAATTATCATTAATTCCCAAGCCAACTATAATTTTGTTTGAGGATCCATTTAGCATCATACCGCATAGAATACCAACAATATTTGGATTATCTATTTCAAAAACTTTGAAAGAGCCATATTCTTCTAACTCAATTTTAGATAAATATTTTTTTAATATTTCTCTCTGTTTTTTATAAATTAGTTCAATTGAATTCAATCCTGTTTCTCCCAATAAATATTTTAAAGCATTAGTCCAAAGATTTAAACGCCCGCAACTGTTTATCATTGTAGATATTTCTTCAAGAGTGATATTTTCATAGTTATCTATATACATGTTTGAAAATAAAATTTCTTCGCATTTTTCAGGGCCGAAAACAGAGCAATATTTCTTATATAAATATTTTTTTAATTTATTTTTATGTGTGTCATCAAGAGAAATGTAATTTTCATTTTCATCTATATTTAGTTTGAACAATATACTTCTAACATAATCTCTATTTTTGTATATGTCTATTAATTCTTCTTTTGAGTATGCTAAGAAATCAACCATATTTCTTAGTTTGTATCCAAAGAAATCTAAATCATAAACTTCTTTTATATCTTGAGGCAAATTATTAGTAATTTCTTTATTTATGCCAAATAAAAATCTATCTTTTTGAACATCCCCTAATACGCCAATTAGACTAATTTTTGCATCTTCCAATCCATACATCTTTGAAATATAATACATTATTGAAGATGTACAACCTTCATTTTCGCAATATCCAATTTGACGAATATTTATCATATTTTTTGGATAATATTCTGTTTGGTGGTGATCTACAATTAAATAGTTTTTAAATTTGTTTTCTATTTCTTTTGGATAGTTTGATCCAAAATCTAAGAATATTATATTTTCATCTCCATCTAGAGCATTTAAATGATTTCTTGTTAGTTGTTCTAAAATATGTATTCTATACGATTTTCCTAAATATCTTAATATTTTGACTAATTGTGCACAACTACATAGACCATCAGCATCGTAATGGGATAAGATTAAAATATCATCCCAATCTTCTATAGTTTTAAATTTTGATATTAATTGTGTTAAATCCATAAATATTAATGGTTGAAATAATAGATAATTCAAAAATTATACGGTATTAACAGTATGCTGCAGATATTCTCCTGAATATAGTATGAATTCATAGTATTTTTTTGAGTTTATCCAATCTTATATTTCGATTTATACATACTTTTGGTAGAAGTGGAATTCTACCTCTACTTTTCAGAAAATTTACCACGGTGTACAGCATTTTTATACAACTCTAAATTATATTTTTCAA
>CAZMYQ010000087.1:0-2850 GCA_964570545.1 uncultured archaeon
GATTAAAATAGGATTTCTTTTATTCTTGATGTAATATATTTTCTTATATAATTCTTTAAATTCTATAGGATATTCCCAAGCCACAATATATAACCCCTGTGCTTGTTTTTCAAAGAGAAAATATATACTTTCTGCAGCGTCACGCCAATCTAAAAGTTGCCATTTCTGTTTTCCATTTCCCAAAATTGGAAATCCCTTACAAATATACTTAAAGATACTTTTCCAATATTTATTTGGAGCTAATAGTAATGGTAATCTTACAATACATTTATTTTCATATGATTTAACTATTTTTTCTGCCTCTGCTTTGGATTTTTCATATTCAGTAATTGGATTTGTTACTTCACATGTACTTATGTGAATTAAATATTGTCCATCAAGAGATTCAACAATGTTTTTTGTACCTTCGACATTTACTTCCCATAACTTCGGATTGTTTGGAT
This sequence comes from uncultured archaeon, assembly GCA_964570545.1. Taxonomy (GTDB): domain Archaea; phylum Iainarchaeota; class Iainarchaeia; order JAADDC01; family CAZMYQ01; genus CAZMYQ01. The sequence continues at coordinate 444 of CAZMYQ010000087.1, forward strand.
CTATTACCGCCGCTAAGTGAATTACCGCATCACTTTTAGATATTACTTCTTTAACTTTGGATTTATCTGTAATATCTATACCATGAGACCTATCTAAATAGATTAATTCATAACTGTTTTGGCGTGATTTGAACAATTTTGTAAGTTCTGAACCAACAGTTCCCGTTGCTCCTGTTATGCATACTCTCATTAGTTAATTTGTAATTTAATAATAAACTAATATAAATCACAATTACTATATAATATTATAGCCGGGTAGGGGGGAGCTCCTGAATCAGGAGGGAGCATTCGATCGCCCGGCTATACGGGGCCATGGTGTAACCTGGCAGCACAGCGGACTCCAGAACAACTGGAGTTATGACCGCAAGGAATGATTTCGTGAGCTGTGCTGTGGGGAAATCCGCTGGTCGGGGTTCAAATCCCCGTGGCCCCACTTAGATCTCAAATCTTTTTAAGGACTCTTCTTCAACAGGATGTAAATTTCCAGGAACTATTATACTAACTGGGTGTGTAATATTTTCAATTTTCATAATATCTTTTCCATAACCATATAATATTCGTTCTGTTTTCCATGTTGCATGCTGTATCAGAACGATTTTCATATTCTTAAAGTATGAAATTGCTTTATAGGGATCACAAATTACTAAAACCAATGTGTGTTTTCCATCTAATATATTCTTTTTAATCTTTTCTAGCCATGAATAACATTCAAATTCTGGTATTGTTACTATTCCTCCTATTTTGTATTGCATTAAACCAACTAAAGAAAATGCTACGTTGAATATTGAAATTCCAGGAATATATTTATATTCAACACCTTTTTTATTCAATTCTTCAATTATTGCTGAATGAGTCGTAGCAAAAAAAGGATCTCCAAAAACTCCAAAAGAAACATTGTCTTGGATCCAATCTGTATTACATTCGCATGAATCTCTATCCAAAAACGTTGGATTAAATTCTTCTATTAATCTTTCTAAATCTTCTTTCGGATAAAAGGATGTGTAATTGTCAATATATACTTTAGTTTTTTTTAATACTTTTTTAGCCTCTTCAGTGATATGCTCATATTTCAAGCCCAACCCCACGAAATAAAACGCCATAATAATTAAGTTTAAAAATTAATTAAATGTATGTAAATATTGAAAACTTTTTAAGTATGTATGAAATCTTTTGGATCATAAATTTTTTTTCTATGTTTAACATATTCATCAAGTTTTGAAGATAATATGTATTTTTTCAACAATTCGTGAATGCTTTTATTTTTTCTTGCAAAATCATCTCCAATTAATAAATAATCATCTCCATTTTTGTCTTTAAATAATATTAAGTCATAATTGAGTATTTTTCCATGATTATAATGGTGTTCGTAAAACTTACTTACCAAATCATTTATTGTACATCCATTTTTAATTAAACCATATATTTCTCTTTCTTCAGGAGATAAATATAGTTCTTTTTTGTCATCTATTTCTTTAATAATATCTCCTATCGTCATTAATCGAACATAATCTTTACTAATTTCCCATTTTAATTCGTCTAAAAATCTCTCTTTATTGTCTTTACTCAATTTTATTATCATAGGATATCCTTCGTGTTGAGCGAATCTATAATTAACTCCTTCAGCCCAAGATAGATCATTTGGTGGATTTGAAAATTCGTACTTTATATTATACTTATTAAATAATTTCTTTAACTTTTCATAAAATTCTTTTATATCTTCCATAATTTCAAAAGCATCTTCTGTTTTTGTAGTATATACAACGATATGTTTTCCTGCTTGGTTATGTTTACCACAGAAATAGTTAAATCCTTTTAAATCACGTATTGTTTTAAAATCAATTTTTTTAGTATATAAATACTTAACAATTGTTGAAATTATTATATCTAATAATGCTTTTGATATTTTTCCTTCAAATTCAACTTTTGGTACTGCTATATGTATTTTTATTCCTTGGTCGTAAGAAGTCCCATTTCTTAGGAAACTCCATTGATTTCCCCATATATTAGGCAAACTAAATATACCAACGTCTATTTCTTTTCCGCTTTTTTCTCGTCTTTTCATTTCTTCACGTACAATACGTTTAAACTTTTTGTAATAGTAAAATTCATTATCTTCTTCGTTAACTATATTTTCTTTTTGTTCTAAGTAATTTAACATATTATTCTTCAAAATTTTTTCTACAAATTCCAGACTTTTTTCTAATACCTTTTTACTATTTTCTTCATTTGATTCCAAAAGTTTCAAAAATTCTTGCTCTATATTTTCTTTGTTTTCTTTTTTAGTCTTTTTTTCGTTGTGTTTTTTAACGTATTCGATAGCATTTTTATATTTTTCTGCGATTTTCGTCAACACGTCATCCAACAATCTGCCCGAACCACACTTAACAAGATTTAAAAATTCAATCAT
>CAZMYQ010000088.1:0-2812 GCA_964570545.1 uncultured archaeon
AATATATATTCCACTTAATATAAAACAAAAAACATAGATTACATAATTAAAGACCAGTTTTACTATTATCTAGAACATATCTTTAAAAGGTGATACCTATGAAAAGAGTATTAATATTAGCAGAAGGATCTTATCCTCAAAAATTAGGCGGTGTATCTATATGGACACATAATTTAGTTTCAAGACTAGAAAATTTTAAATTTGATTGTATAAGCCTGACATCAAAAGAGAAAAAAATAAAATATAAATCAAAAAACTTAGAGAAAGTATATTGGGTTGATATATCAAAACCGAAAAAAAATATAAGATATGTCGACCATGAAATAACAGAAAAAATTACAATAAAACTTTTGAATGGGTATGTTCTGAATGAAAAAGATTTAATAAACTTTAATAAGTTTTGTATTTTTTCTCCAAAATATTTTGATGTATTAGTAAATCTATATAAATCAAAAAATATAGATGTAGATTTCGATCATTTTTTCTGGGCTATTACAAATTATTTTGTAATCATATCACAAATTGCATTCAACCTGAACAAAATAAATATTCTAAAACCAAAATATGACTTAATTTTTGCTTTGAATGTTGGTTTTTGCGGTTTGTTGGGATGTATTTTAAAACTAAAATATGACTTCCCTCTAGTTATAAGTGAACATGGAATTATATTAAAAGAAATAAAAAATTTGCTTAAAGAAAGCGAAATAAAAAAAGAAGTACATCCTTATATTATCAACATATATAGATCTATGATGTTGACTACCTATAAATTTTGTGATTTAATTGTTTCGATTTCAGATTTTCATAAGGAAAATTCTGTAAAAAATGGGTGCGATCCAAATAAAATAAAAGTTGTTTATACTGGAATAGATGTAGAAAAATTTAAACCACCAGAAAATAAAGATTATTCTAAAATAATTATTGGAAATGTCTCTAGAATTGATCCCATAAAAGGAACAAAAGAATTTGTAGAAATTGCAAACTATGTGACTAAAAAACTCAAAAATGTTGAATTTTGGCATATTGGACCTATTGACGATAAAGAATATTCTAAAAAAGTGTTTGAGTTGAATAAAAAATATGGTTTTCCTGTTATCTTTAAAGGAAAAACAGATAATCCAGAAGAATATTACAAAAAAATCCATATTTATTTGAATACTAGTTTATCAGAAGGTTTGCCTTTAGCTATATTAGAGGCTCAAGCTTCTGGAGTTCCAGCAATATGTTCAAATGTCGGTGCATGTAAATATGTATGTTACAAATATTATAATAAATTTGAAGATAAAGAAAAGGGTCTAGAGGAAGTTTATAAACATATAAGTGAATTATGCGATGTTGAAAAGTTGAAAAAAGTATCAAATGAAGTAAGAAAAATTGTTGAAAAGAATTTTAATATAAACAAGATGGTTAAAGAATATGAACATATATTTAATTCAATTATTAAAAAATGTAACAAATAAAATTTCTGATATATTGTTTTGTTAAACAAAATTTTTCGGTCGAAATCCGATTTTTTATAAGTTACTTATATTTATTTGTTTATAAATTTAACTTCAATTTTTTTAAACATAAGTTTACGATCAACTCTGTCGAAAATTATGTTTAATTTATAAACTCTAATTTCTTCGCAGTTACATGGTGTTCTATTATCAATACTAAACACCAAGTATAATATTCTTCTTTTTATATATGCTTCTCTATAATGTATATCTGAGCAACAATTAGTTTTTAATATAATCAAACTATTATTGACAATAGCGTATCCATCTTTGTTGTATTCATTGTAATATTTTAAATATTTACAGCAATCTTCAGGATACTTCGTATTATCTTGACATAATACGTTTTCATCTAAAATCCAACATTCTCTAATAAGATCCACATCTACTTTTGAAGTTACATCATAGCCTTTTATTCCAAAAATATAGACAAGGATAATGGCAAGTAAGATAGATAATATTGCTGGTGCATTTTTCCATAGTATGTCTTTTATTTTTTGATACGTCATTAGATATTTTTCATTTTGGAGAATTTTTAAATATATAATCAAATTTAGATATGTATTTTATGAAGAAGGCAATCTCTCTGGTGTTGTGTCTTTTATTGATAAATCCTTTCTTGTCGTTTGCGTTTGCAGAATCTGGATTTACCTTTGATGATAATTTAGCTAAGTTTATTGGTGCGTTGAAGAGTTATAATTGTAGAATAATAAACACAGAAAATATTGAAGGTTTAGGCAACAATATAAATATGTTAAAAAATAAGATAGGCGATAATTTATTGATTTGTCATGGTGAAAGTAATTCAAAGGCTACAATCTATAATATGTCCATTTATTTACCAAGCATAAAAAATTATGATTTGTGTGTTAACAAAAATAACAATTCTGAATATTATGCATATCCTGAATTCTTTAATACTTTAATAGATATAATAGGAAGCGGTGAAAATATAGCATTAGAAATTCTCGATAAAAATGATGAAATTTCAGCAACTAATATCTTATCTAAAAAAGAAGACTTAAATCTAATATGTTATAAATTTAAATTTAAAAACGTAGAATATGAAGAGAAAGAAAAATATGAAATAAAAATCGAACCAAAAGATACTCCATTGTATAAAGAAAACCAATATGTATGCTATGTCGGAAATTATCTTTCAGACAATACAAAATACTTTGCTTTGTGTCATCGCGGAAAAGATTTTAAAATATATATTTATTCAGGAGATAATCACCATCAATATCCAGTAGATGATGGTCATAAGTTAGTATTATTATCTATTGGCAACTCAATACGTTTATGTGTTGATG
>CAZMYQ010000089.1:0-2702 GCA_964570545.1 uncultured archaeon
AATTTATATCTTCTTCTTTAATTTTTTTCTTTTTGGATTTAAAATCTTTAATAATATTTAAAATTATTTCGTAAAGTTTTTTCTTACATTCTCCACAAACTATTTCACCGTTTTTACATTTAATTTCCAAATCCTCAACTTTGCAGCCTGAAATTGTTCCAAAAATTTGGATGTATTTTCTAACTATACATACTTCTGGGTTTCCTCCAAGTTCTCTTTGTTCTTTTATTGTAGGGCGCCCGCCTGTTAGAGTTTTATTTATTTTCCTTCTTAATTCATTTTCATCTTCATCTAATGAAATATAGTTTCCTCTAGATTTACTCATTTTTTCACCATCTATTCCTTCTAAGAACGTACATATTAAAACTGAAGGTTTCATTAAATTGAATTTTGGTGCTAAATCTCTGGCTACTCTTAAGTGAGGATCTTCATCGATTCCTATCGGTACAACCACATCTTCATACCCTAACAAAAATGGTACCAAAACGTGCGCAGATTGTATTGCTGGATAAAACATTAATCCTGGATTATCTTCATCTTTATATCCATATACTGCCTTTACTGTGCTTAAAGTAATTCCTCTGCTCAAAGAGATTGCGAATGGATATATATTTGTACATATTGTATCTATAATAAATTTAGTTTTGTTTGGATTTAATCCTAACGCTAATAATTCTTTGGCTAAATTGAGTGCATTTTGTCTACCTTCACTAAGATCATCTATTTTCTTTGCCACATAACTTTCATCGTCTGAAATAGGGATAAATACATCACAACCCATATCTTGAAGATATTTGACAAAACTAAATACTAAAACATGGCCAAGATGTAGTTTTCCAGAAGCATTAACTCCAGAAACTACACTGACTTTTTTTCCGCTAATTAAGTTTTTATAAAATCTATTAAAATCTCTGTGTGCAAAGTAGAAATCTATCATTGGGTGGTTTAGTTTTGGATAGTTGCCTCTATTAAATAATTCTGCCCCGAATTCTTTAATTAATTTTTCCTTTTCCTTTCCAAAATGAATCACCCATAATGCTCACCTCATATTATTTATGGCTAATAAAATATATATTAAGCAGGCTGCTTTTTACTTAAAAATTCGTTTCTTTGCTATCAGCATTATTGGATGAATGATTTTTCTAAATAGTTTTGCCTCATTTCTTGAAAATTTACTAATCATATCACACACATGAAGTGGTAAAGGATAACTTATTGTAGAATGATCTGATAAATACGTTAAGGTTGAAATTATTTTTTCGTGATCAAGGTTAAAAGGCATTTCTATTTTTATTGTTGTATGGTTTGCTTTATAGAAAGTTATTTTTAAGTCTTTGTGCTTTATTGGAGCGATATACTCATATTTATTTAAAATTTTATTTGCTATTATATGATCTGGTACATGAATATCAAAGCCATAGTGATTCTTTTTTGAATCTTTTACTACTCCCACAATTGGAATGTATTTTACTATGTTATATAGATTTGGATATAACTCATATAATCTACTTAATGAGCCATCATAAAGCAATAAATCACATTCTTCTGATAATTTCTTTAATTCTAATATTTCATTTTTAGTTCTTATTTCATCTATTTTTGAATTATCGTATGCATCTTCGATTATCTCATCAAACAAATCTACATTTTTAATTATAGTTTTGTTTTTATTTTTATCATAAATCACACTACATAATTTATAAACTGCATAATATCCGTACCCATAATCGTAGTATAATACACCGCAATCGCAGGCCCCTATTTTATTATATCCAATACTTGGTTTTACAGTATATTTTTTAACATTGTATTTTTTGCTTATTGCTTTATAAAAGATATCGTATAGATTTTTCATAAAGAATTTTAAAGATAAGTATTATATTATCAACCACGCTTTAATATTACAATAACTTTATTTGAATTACTAGAAAAGTTCTTATTTTGCCAATCTATATCATTATTAAAATACGCATTATAATCATATTGAATTTGAAATGTTGGATTTGATGTACCTCCGGAAGGACGAATATACAAAATTGGAGATCCTTCGGCTTTTACAAAAAAATGAATTTTTCCTTCACCTCCACCAATTGCCTTTTCTTCGCTGGGATGATTAGATGAAGATAAGCAACCATAAATATATATTCTCTTATCTCTTAACTTGCAAGCAAATCTATTAACATCGTTTTGTAAAACTTTTAACGCCTCATACATCTTTGTATTAACCAAATAATAGTTAGAAATTTTAATTTCTGCGTTAGAATATATAAAATATAATTGATATAACGCTCCTAGCATCAAAGCAACTAATAAGAAACAAAAAAAGGTATCAAGTGTTATGATTTGCCCTTTCATTATAAAAATATTTCATTTACTATATGTAATTATTTTTTCATCTACTAATACTACGTCATTGACATCTAATAAACTATTTATAGGCAACTTTGCTTCGTTTCTCCAACGCATTTTTTCAGCAAATTTGCTTCCAGGATATATGTTTACTAATAAATATTTTAATTCTCCCGTGTCGCTATCTACAATTAAGTCAGAAATTGTCCCTATTCTGTTTCCTCTGTTGGTGATAACTTCTTTACCAATCAAAACTTTTACTAAAACGAATCTTTCTCCTTGCAATGTCATTAATAAAATTAGTTTTGTTATATATTTATTTATCGATATTTTTAATTATGACTATACTCGAT
>CAZMYQ010000090.1:0-2683 GCA_964570545.1 uncultured archaeon
TTAATTTTTAAGTTGATATCAAAACTTTTAGTATAATCTTCACCAAAATCTATTTCCTTTAATCCACTAACGCTAGCATCGAATATTTCGCCACTCACATCTTTAACATCAAATTTCTTACAAGATATTCTTAAGTTAGGTGCCCAAACACAGATATTAACATCTGATTTACTACTTACATAGTAGTTTTTATCATAATGTTCTCCATCAAACTCAATATTAATTCCTTCATTTCCACAATTTTCACAATCAATCTTAAACATAATTGGAATTCCTTTATAGAATACATAATCTCCGCCGTATTCGTGTTTTTCTCCTTTGTTATCTACTATATATAAATTCCATATCGTTTTTTCAGCAGGAACAAACTTTCCTATTTCTACTTCAACTTCTTTATCTAAAGCATAATTTCCAATTTTGATTTTAACATATTTTCCATCAGGTTTAAATTTATCATAAACGTAATATCCATCACTATCCTTTAATAATGACTCTTCAAATTCACCTTTGTTAATATACCATCTACCAGGATCGCCATTTACACAGTATGGCTTTATCTTTAAAACGTATACATCATTTTCAGAACCAAATTCCAACATTCCTCTTATATTATTATAATTATAACAATTTGAATCATTGCAGACTTTTATTTCTAGATAGCAATTATCATCAAACTTAACTCTTTCACCTGCCAAATATAACTTATAATCTTTAACTATTTTATCTCCACAAACTTCAAATGTCAACGAAGAACCATCTTTGATTTTATTCATAGGCAACTTAATTCTGTCACCGTAAACTCCTATATTTTTATATGTTTTTGAATATATTTCATTATTATCTAATTTCAAAGATACTTTACAATTACTTTTATCTGCAATAATTAACATATCTACAACGTAATTATCTCCAGGGTTTAAAAAGTGATCAACTACTTCGTCAGCACCATTCTTAATTACAAAGTATGAATCCTTGTGTGTTTTGTCTTTAGGAATTGATTCTGGAAGAGTTACTTTTATACTTTCAGAAATGTTTTTAATTTCATACTTAAATATTTTATATCCTGGCTTTATCGCTTCAATTTTAACATCTTTTCCATATTCTATCTTTAAACTATATTCCTTATTTGCTTCACATTTTTCGCACAAAATCTCTCCATTAACAAATATTTTATCATAACTTGAATTTACTATAAAAACAGTAGCTGAATATGTTATTTTAACATCGACATTCTTCGTTTTCTTGTATTTAACTTCAACATCTGAAACATTAAATACTTTACCCTCATAATTTACATTAATATCGTATTTTCCTTTAAGCAAATCATATTTTAATGTACAAACATAATCTTTACATCTTTTATCTTTGTAATAATCAATAGTTTCCTCTTGTATAATCATATTTAAGTCTTTTGAGTAAATAGTTACGTATATATCTCCAATTCCAATACCTTCTTCTTTAAATCTATCATCAAATTTGATATTTAGCGTTAGTTTACCATATTTTGGAACATTTTCGTCATTTGTATCTGTGTTATTAGTATCTTTGGTGTTGTTATCTTCTTTTGGCTTTGGCATGTATTTAGAAAGATCCAAAGCATATGTCTTTTTTCCGTTTAAATCGATTGTGAAGTTAAAGACTTTTCTTGAATCTTTATAATCACATGATGCTACAACTGAATATTTATCTTGCATAATTTCCTCAGTTTTTCCTTCTTTACTTATTTCTATCGTTTTAGATGTATAATTTCCAGCAAATATCAAATTTATAGGTGATTTACACCATTTTGGCAAATTAACGAACATTACGTCACATTTTGGCCCATCAAATATTTTTTCCTTTTCTTTAACATCTATGTTTAAATTATCTTCCTTTGAATCTACATTTACATAATCTTCATATAAAACATTTCCTTTGTCATCAACCACTTTTATATGATGTTCACCTTTGTTAATCGATATTTCGTCGGTTTTTGATACAAAATATGTTTTTCCGTCTACTATAAGTTTATAAGATTTCTTTTCACCGTCGATGTTTACTTTTAAGGTTGCTTTTTCATTTTCTTTTATAATTTGTTCATTGTTTTTTTCCAAATTAACATCATATTCTTCTCCTTCATAGTTATCGAAATCAAGTTGAAATGTTTTTGTTTTATAGCCATCTGCTAAAACTCTTATAGTTCGAACCCCACGAGCACATATTTTTTTATCAGGGATTGAAGTCCAACCTATTCCGCTTTCATTTTTTATTTCAACAGTAGCATATATTGGCTTTGTTTTAAATGTAATACATTTTTCTTTATATTCCAAATTAATATTTGCATCTTCAAACACTGTTAAACTAACTTCTTTAAATTTATTAGAATCTAAAATTAATTTAGCGCCTTCTGGTACAAAAACATAGCCGTTTTCAACATTTACTTCTTTTTTAGTTCCATCATCAAAAACTAATAAGACAGGACCTGTATATGGAGATCCATCTGGTGTAGTGATATAAATCTTATATGTTGGCGAGCCTGAAAACAAGAAGAAGTAAAATCCTATTAACAAGAAAATTATGAACATAGATGACATAAAAACTAACAAAGAAGGAATTCCTTTTTCTTCGATAGGGTTAATAATTTTTTCATATATTGGAAAATGTTCATCTATTGCGTCCAAAATGGAATACCAAGTGTCTTCTA
>CAZMYQ010000091.1:0-2675 GCA_964570545.1 uncultured archaeon
TAATTATTATAAATCACACAATGATTTTAAATATCCATTTACTAAAATAGGCGAAACTTTAGATTTGGATCTAAAATCCTTTGGTATTCAATTAGAAAATCTTAAAATTGATTCTGATAACTTAGAAGAAATTTCTAAAGAAATATTTAACGAATACTTAAACTTAAATAATTTAGAAGGAGAATTCAACATAGACGATTTTAAAATATACTTCAAAAAAAGATTGGAAGAAGAATGTTAAATGGGATTAGTATTCAAAGTCTTCTCCGCCAGATTTGTTTTTATCATCTTTCTTTGATGTTGCAATAATAATGTCATCAATTCTTAAAATCATTTGTGCTGCTTCTGATGCTGATGTAATTGCTTGTGTCTTGACTTTTAATGGTTCAACAACATTGTTTTCTAACATATTTTCAACTTTTGCGGTGAATACGTTGATACCGTAATCTTTACCGTCTTCTGATGAGTGTTTGTGTCTCAATTCAACAATTGCGTCAATTGGATCCATACCAGCAGTTTCTGCTAATGTTTTAGGTATAATTTCTAATGCTGATGCAAATTTTTCAATTGCTAATTGTTCTTTTCCACCTACTTGTGGTGCATATTCTCTTAATTTAACTGCAACGTGTACTTCTGGTGCGCCTCCGCCTGCGACAACTTTCTTTGATTCGATTGCTGAGGCTACTGCACCTAACGCATCTTCAACTGCTCTTGCTATTTCGTCGACAATGTGTTCGCCGCCTCCTCTAATTAATATTGTTACTGATTTAGGATCTTTACAGCCTTCTACGAATACCATAGATTCTTTTGCGATTTTTCTTTCTTCTACAACTTCTGCATATCCTAAGTCTTCCGGTGTTAAGTCTTGTACTCTTGTAACAATTTTTGCTCCTGTAGCTCTTGCCAATTTTTCCATATCTGACTTTTTAACTCTTCTTACTGCCAAAATTCCTGCTTTTGCTAAGTAGTGTTGTGCTAGTTCATCAATTCCCTTTTGGCAGAATACGACATTTGCACCAGATTCAACGATTTTATCTACCATTTCTTTAATCATTTGTTCTTCTTGTGCAATGAATGCACTAATTTGTTCTGGAGATGTTATTTCAATCTTTGCATCGATTTCTGTTTTCTTAACTTCTAATCCAACATCTAATAAAGCAATCTTTGCATTTTCAACTTTCTTTGGCATTTGTGGATGCACTACTTCTTTATCAATAACAATACCTTTAACTAATTGAGTATCTTCAATGTTTCCTCCTGATTTCTTTTCAATCTTGATTTGGTCTAAATCTATTTTAATTTTTTCTCCTGTATCTTCTGCAACTGTTTTGATTGCTTCAACAACAATTTCTGCCAATTTTTCTCTTGCTTCTGCAGATTTTCCAGTCATTGATGTTAATGCTACTTTCTTTAACATTTCTGTGTCTTCAAATGAAACATCATAAGCCATTTCTTTTAATATTTCTAATGCTTTTTCTGTTGCTAATCTATATCCTCTTACAATTATTGATGGGTGAATTCCTTCTTCTAATAATTCCATTGCTTGTGATAAGAACTCACCTGCTAAAACTGCTGCTGTTGTAGTACCATCTCCTGCTACTGCATCTTGTGCTTTAGAAACTTCAACTATTAATTTTGCTGCTGGGTGAGCAATTGGTGCTGAATCTAATATTGTTGCACCATCATTTGTTATTTTTATGTCGCCTAATTCATCAAATAACATTTTGTCCATTCCTCTTGGACCCAATGTTGTTCTAACTAATTCTGCAACTGCTTTTGCTGCTAAAATGTTTAAGTATAATGCTTCTTTTCCTCTAGTTCTTTGAGAGTCTTTAGCTAGAATATAAACTGGTTGTTGTACTTGTCTGTTCTCCATTAAGATACACCTCCTTAATTATATATATTATAATCCGCATAACGATTTATATAAGTTAAATTTTAAGTTATATATAAAAATATTCTTATTATTTAATGTAACTTTGCGATTTGGTACAACTACATATTTATCATATTTCTAAAAATTCATTATGGAAATTGTAAAACTGAATAGTAAACAAGTTAATCAACATAATATTTCTGTTATAGATATGTTAAAGTATTTGTGGAAAACTAAATATAAGCAAAAACCGTCTAAATTTCTATATATTTTAGCATTGTTTTTAGAAGAGAGAAATGTTCTTCCAACTGATGTTGAGGAATTACGATCATATTTAAAAAAGAATTTAAATGAACTTGTTGAATTTCTAAAAGATAAAGAAAAAATAAGATATGAGCTATTACAAAGATACGATGTTGATATATCAGGACTTACTATCTATACACTTAGATCAGAATTAGAAAACATACGAAATGTTTTATTATATGGAAAAAAATCTTCTCGTAAGTTTTCTTATGTAGTTACTTGGAAATTTATTTTTGGTGAAAATATAGACGTTTTAGCTAATAAGTCTCGCCAAATTTTTAATAAATCTGATAACAAAATTAAATATGATGAAATAGAGATAAACTTAAATTCACCTTTGGTATTTTGTTTTGAGTTGTACTATTATTTAGGAATTCTTCCTGTTATCCAATATGATAAATATTTAATTATCGGCTTATTAATTTATTTCTATTATAAAGATAAAGGGTATGAAAAAGTTTTTCTTTCAGATATAATTAATACATTTGATGGA
>CAZMYQ010000092.1:0-2662 GCA_964570545.1 uncultured archaeon
AAGTCCCGGACTTTGACGCCGCTCGTGTAGTTATCCGAGATAGCTGTCGCGGGGGTCACTATAGCAGAGTGCTTTTTATCATGAAAGAGTGTATATCATTTGATTGTCCGACGCCTTTTCAGTTTTGAGTCTGTGGAGTCTGAGTCGTATCTTTTTGCACACTATATGTGATAATTTTTTTTCGGCATAGTTATTTCCTTTTAATATTGGCAAGACAATATCTTATTTAAGCATATATTATATATCCCATTATAATTATAAAATTTTATATATTATTTAAGATAGTATAAGTTCGTATTTGTTATAATGTACTTTGCCAATAAATTGTTGGCTCTTATCAATATCGATGGATAAAAGGTAAGCTGTGCAAAAAATTGAAATATACAATTTTGGTCCAATAAAAAAATTTAGTCTGGAATTAAAACAATTTAATATTTTTATTGGTTCTCAAGCAAGCGGCAAGAGTACGATTGCAAAATCAATTTTCTTTTGCAAAGCTATAAAAGATGACTTTATCGATTATGTATATCAAATAGAAAGTATAGAGCAAAATACTCATATAATAAGAAATATGAATAAAAATCTTAGAAAAAAATTTATGTCTTTTTTTGGTACGACAAAACATATGAGAAGATTTGAAATCAAGTATTATATTTCAAAAGAAAAAAATATAATTATAAAAAATTCAGAGCAAGGATATATTCAGGTAATATTTAGCAAGACAATATTGGATGAAATAAAAAAAATTCAAAGATTTATCGATAACTATTTAACCTCAATTCAAAATGAAGATTTTAACAATCCGACACTCAATAAAGATTTTTTACTTGAAGATATCAATAAGCAAAAACATTATAAAAAGGTAAAATTATTAGTTGAAAGTATTTTCGAAGATTCTCAAATTCCAAATTATATACCGGCAGGCAGAAGTCTATTGACTACTTTGTCTGAACAGTTAGGGGATATTGATTCTAAAAAACTTGATTATTTAATGAAAATATTTATTGTAAAAATAAGATATTTAAAAAATTATTTTAACAATGATTTAGAAACATTATTAGAGGATATGAAAAGATTGAGTAATAAAAAAATATATTTCGAAAATGTAAAGTATGCAATTAGGAAAATAAATACCATACTCAAGGGAAGATATAAATATGAAAATGGTGAAGAAAGAATATATATAAGTGAGAAAGACTATATAAAAATTTCTTTTTCCTCTTCAGGACAGCAAGAATCTATATGGATTTTATTACTGTTATATTATTTTATTCTAAACAATATTGAAAATTTTACTGTAATAGAAGAACCTGAAGCACATCTATATCCAGAGGCACAAAAAGATATTATAGAACTAATATCTTTATTGTCGAATTCAAATAAAAATCAAGTTATTGTTACAACACATAGTCCTTATATATTGTCTGCATTAAATAATTTATTATATGCTAAAAATATAGTAAATGAAAATAACAGAAAGAATATTGAAAATATTGTTGATAAAAAAATATGGTTAGATATTAATAATATAAATGCCTATTTCATTCACAATGGCTATGCTGAAAATATCATTGATAAAGAATTAAGCTTAATTAAAGCTGAAGCCATTGATAGTGCTTCTGAAGTTATTAACAATATTTTTGATAAATTATTTGATCTGGAATAGATATGTGTGAAATATGTTTTCAAAAAGAGTGTTGTGAATTTTGTGACACGAGAAAAAATATAGTATTTAAAGACCGTGGAAACAAACAAGAGTATAGAATAATAAATAGTGATTCTGTATCAATATGCAAAATAAAAGTGGACAATTGCTTAATATCAAGTAGTAATAGATGCGATTATTTGGCAATAAAATGTGCAGCAAATCAAGTTGTTGAATCTTTATACTTTATTGAGCTTAAAGGTTCAGATTTAAAACATGCTTTAGTTCAAATAGAAGAAACAATAAAACATTCACAACTGAAGACTTTACTCTCAACAAAACCAAAAATATATGCCAGAATTGTTCTCAATAAGCAACGAACTCCTGATATTAAGTCAAGTGAAAAAATTAGATTTGAAAAAATGATAAAGAGGTTAGGAGGTAATTTGAAAACCCAAGGTAAAAAAATGACAGAAGAGCTTAAAGCCAACTAAATATAGCACCGATAACCTAAAACAGCTATCGGTGAAGTCAAACATTATAATTTAATCATTTGAATTATAGGTGTTAGATGATAATGATAACCTAATTCTTTCCTGAGATAATGTCAAGAAATGTTCGCAATTTTCCTTCCCGATAAATATATTGCATACGAGAGTATAAACTACAGAAACATAGTCCTTGCAAAATAGAGTCCGAAACTCAAAGGAGTCGGAGGCTTCAGCCTCGTCGAAAAAGTTTAAATCGTCAAGAAATCGCGGGGTCGGCTTCAGCCGACGGGAATAAACCCGCCGCACAGAAAAAAGGACCAATCCATAGCTGGAATCCGACTCTATTCTCGATTGGTCACTCACTATGAAGGTAGGTTGGATAACTATCCGGAGTTTTGATATGATTATGCTCTACTTTGGGTTGAGATAAAAGACTGAACAGTCTCCCAAAATTCAGGACAACGATTTCACTGATTGTCTTGTAGTCAGATACAATGCCTCTTCTGCCATCATCTCCTCGTAGCAG
>CAZMYQ010000093.1:0-2657 GCA_964570545.1 uncultured archaeon
TTCAGAAATATTACTAAATACACTAATTGGTGAATTCGAGAAATATGATGGATTTAAAAAAGAAGTAATATTCAACAGTGAGACAGAAGATTCTGACGTTATAATAAAAAGAACAAAAATAAGATTTAAGATATTTGACTTATATGTTAGAGAATATTATGGCAAAGAATTGTGGGAATATTATTACGAATTGAAAAAAGGAACTAAAAATATTGAATTTAGATACGTAATAAAATATTGCGACTATTGCAACTTAAACGAAGATTTTATCTACGAAATAGATTATGCTAAGAATAAAATAGCACACTATATAATTAGAATAATACTATTTTCAGATTTGAACGATTTCAAAAAATATAAGGAACTATTAAAAATCAAAGAAATTTTGGAAGCAAAAAAGTATAAATATTTATTCTACAAGATAAAAGATTGGGAGAAAAAACAATATATATAACTCTAAATAATATTATAATAGACATGGCCCGGATGGTGTAGTGGCAGCACGTGGGACTGTGGATCCCGAAGCCCGGGTTCGAATCCCGGTCCGGGCCCTTCTTGGGAACTGTTAATATTTAAT
Organism: uncultured archaeon; assembly: GCA_964570545.1. Classification (GTDB taxonomy): domain Archaea; phylum Iainarchaeota; class Iainarchaeia; order JAADDC01; family CAZMYQ01; genus CAZMYQ01. The sequence goes on from CAZMYQ010000093.1 coordinate 578, forward strand.
GCAAAAATCTTTTTTGATTATGGATAAAGAAAAAATAGAAGAAATAAATAAAACTATTTTAGAAATATCTGAAAAATTAAAAGATAAGTGTATGGTTAAAGCAAGAACTTGGGAAGCGTTAGTATATATATCTTTCGCATGTTCTTTTATGCTATGGGCGTGTGGAAAATCTCCATATGTACATATTCCACAAAAAATAAGAGGATTTATAGATTTTTGTGCGTTAATTATGGCTTTATATCCAATAATATATGGTTTATACAATGTAAAATACATAGAAATGGCAGAACATTTGAATGAAGAATTATCATATAAAATGTATGTTTTATTATGGAATATAAAAACACTTGCAGAAAAAGATAAGTTAATTTTAAAAGTGCCAAAAAATGTATATAGAATCTTTACGTATACATTAAGAGAAGAAATTAAGCGTGAGAAGATAAAACTGAAAAAAGAATTAAATTAAATTACCATATCCATATAACCAAAGCCTATTATCCCTTATCAAAATAGCAACTTTTTGGTTTTTGAGAGGGACTACTGGACCATTTAAAGTTAATTCTAGAACATTATCTTTAATATTATCTATTTGCGCTATTCTTTGGAGTGCACCAACAACAACTATAATTTTATCTCCTTTCATTAATTTTTTATCCACTTTAAAGAGTTTTCTTTCAAGAGGATAAAATTCAACTTCTATTTTATTTGTAGGTTTTGGTAATTTTCCAGGTTCTCCGACAATTTGACCTTTTAATCTACTTTTTGCAGCCATAGCAGGATCGATCTTAGTTTCAATTCCTACAAGCCCGCCAGGAGTTGCACATTCAAGTTGTGAATCGCCAGAAGATATCGAAACAACTTCAGTAGTAACTGGATTTCCTATCCAAGGAGATATTTCTATTTCATCCCCAACTTCTATTTTTCCTTGCAAAACAGATCCTCCAAGAACGCCTCCTTTCAGACATCTAGCATCAGTTCCAGATAAATTAATATCGAAAGATCTAACTACTGGCATAATGAAATCTTTAGATTCATCTCTTTTTGGAGTTGGAATGAATTCCTCTATGGCTTGGATTATATATTCCTTATTTATCCCATAGTGTGCTGATGTTGGAATAATAGGTATATTTTCATATCCTAATTCTGCTAAGAAATTCTTTATTTCTTCATAATTTTTTAATGCTTCTTCTTTAGAAACTAAATCGATTTTGTTTTGTATAACTACTAAATTCTTTACGCCATTGATTTTTGCTGCCATCAAGTGTTCGTAAGTTTGAGGCTGAATTCCTTCGTTTGCAGCAATAACAAGCATAGCACCATCCATTATTGCGGCTCCTGAGAGCATAGTAGTTAAAAGTTCTTCATGTCCTGGAGCATCAACAAACGAAACTCTTCGAGTAATGTTTGTTATTTCTCCACAATTTGGACAATATTCTTCTGTTGTATAAGTATCACAATTTGGACATTTTCTAAATATAGCATCTGCATAACCTAGATAAATTGAAATACCTCTCGTAATTTCTTCTTCATAAGTATCTGTCCATTTTCCTGTTAAAGAATATGTTATTGATGTTTTTCCGTGATCTACATGTCCAATTACACCAATATTAATTTCAGATTTTTTTGGGATTTCCATTATATTAGTTTTTAAGGAATTTATATTATAATGATGATTATTGCGCTAGCTGAATAGATGATGACAAACGACCCCTCTGATAAACATTATATTTAAGAAGGAGAATAAAATCCTTCCAAATTTCTATCTGCATAGAATTTTCTACCAAAAGAAGAAATCTTTAAATGCTCGTAAATTAAATGATCATTTGTATAATTTATACCAATCTTTTTGGCAAAAGAACCAACACAATCTTCTAATTTAGAATCTAAATTTTTAAGTTCATTCTTATTAAACATATTGGGTATAGTATACCAATAACTATTAGTATCCACGTTGTTAGAATAAATAGCGCAGTAATATTTATTATTATACTCACCACATCCAATTAAACATCTACCGACAATAATATCTCTTTTTTTATTTTTGAGATATCCAAAGAATAAACAATTTCTTAGTTTTTCT
>CAZMYQ010000094.1:0-2627 GCA_964570545.1 uncultured archaeon
AATTATTCTCCATCTTCATATGAAAAAGAATATTTAATAAAACTATCTAGAGAAAATGATTTGCTTGAAGACTACTTAGAAAAAATAAATAAACATAATATTTACTATCTTTAATATTATTAGTTAAATTTTAAGTTTAATGGCAAATAATTTTGAAACTTTTCTTGATCAATTATCTCGTGACTTAGATAAAAAACCTGTCGTTTCTAAAATGAATTCTAAGTTTAAAATTTTGATATCTACAATTTTAAGTGCGAGGACCAAAGATGAAGTTACTGAAAAAGTTTCAGAAAGACTTTTTAAAAGAGTTACTTCCTTTGAAGATTTAAATAATATATCTCAAGAAGAATTAGAATCGTTAATTTATCCAGTCGGATTTTATAAACAAAAAGCAAAAAGATTAAAAGAATTGGCAAAGATAATTATTACTAAATATGGCGGTGAAATTCCTAAATCTATAGATGAATTAACCAAATTACCAGGAATAGGTTTAAAAACTGCTACTTTATATTTATCTTTAGCAGAAAATGATGATGAGATATGTGTAGATACCCATGTTCACCGGATTTGTAATAGATTTGAGTTTGTTGATACGAAGTTTCCGGAAGAAACATATTATGAATTGAAGAAAAAATTACCTAAAAGATATTGGAATAGAATAAATGACTTATTGGTAGTTTTTGGACAAACAATTTGTAAACCTAAAAAACCCTTATGTGTATTATGTAAATACAAATCTATTTGTCCATATTATGAAAAATTGAATAAATTTGAGAGTTTGTTGGATAAATATTCTTTTAGAAAAGTTTCAAAGTCAAATATTCCAAGAGAAAAAGGTACTTATATATTAAAAATATATCTTAAAGAAAGTAGAAATATTTTAATTAGAAAACGAAAACTCTTTTTTGAGAAAGGTTATTATTTTTATGTTGGTTCTGCTTTTGGGAGCAACATTAATTTGTATAATAGAATAAATCGCCATTTGAGTAATTCTAAGAAGAAACATTGGCACATAGATTATTTTTTAGAGTATGCTAACATAGAATCTGTGTATGTTAGTCATCTAAGATGCGAATCTGATGTTGCGAAAGAATTAGAAAATATATTTAAACCCATATTTAATTTTGGAAATTCTGACGATAAATCTTCGAAATCACATTTGTTTTACTTGAAGCCATAAATATTTTTTAACATATATAATAAATATTCTTAATAAACTTATGAATGGGAGAGTTTTAAATGAGATGTATGAACTTTACGAAAAAGGAAAAAAATCATTTATTCACTTGATAGATCCTGCTGACGATCTTGATAACATCGGAAAATTAGTAAAAAAATCAGAAGAAGCTGGATTCTTTGCCATAAGTGTTGGTGGAAGTTTTGGCGCACAAGGTGAAATTTTAGATGAGACTATAAAAGTTATTAAAGAAAATTGTTCTTTGCCTGTGATTCTATTCCCTGGAAATACTGCAGGCATATCTAAATATGCTGACGCAATATTTTTTATGAGTTTGTTAAATTCTAATGATCCATATTGGATTTCTGGAGCACAAATTGCTGCAGCATTTCCAGTTAAACGATTAGGTATTGAAGTAATACCTACAAGTTATGTTGTTATTGAGCCAGGTATGGCTGTTGGATGGGTAGGTAGAGTCCAACCTATTCCTAGAAATGTACCATATATTGCAGCAGCATGTGCTTTGGCTGGTCAATATATTGGATCCAAAGTAGTAATATTCGACAGCGGTTCTGGAGCACCAGAACCAATGCCTCCTGAAATGGTTAAATATGCTGCATCTAATATTGAAATTCCAATAATAGTCGGCGGTGGAGTACGAAGAGTTGATCAAGCAGAAAAAATCTTCGATGCTGGTGCAACATTTATACAAGTCGGAAATGTATTAGAAGGCCCAAATGCAGATAAAGTAATTGAAAGCTTCAAATCTTTGATTAGGAAGTATTAGAAATTTAATATATCTTTACTCCAAGTTTATTTCCTATTTTTCTTAGTTTTTTATCATAAGTATACAAATAACATCCAAATTTTTTGGATATAGATAATAATATGATATCGTTTATTTCTTTTAGATCTATTTTGTGTTCTTTACAAATTGATATTGCTTCTTTTATAAGTGACTCGTCGATTTCTACTATAAAGCAATTTTCTAAAATCTCTTCTACCTTTTTATATATTTCTTTATCATCTATGTCCAACTTTTTACATACAAGAATAAATTCTATTAGAATATTTGTCGGAACGATTAAAAGTTTATTTCTTGTTTTTTCTTTAACTTCTCTATGGTATTCTGAGTTTTCTATAAAATCATATATTAAAATATTAGTATCTATTACTAAATCCATGATTCATCACCCAATTTTTCAATATATTCTGGAGTCAATTTAATCTTTTTATGTAGTTTTATTGAATATTTTAAGTTGCTTTTTCTCTTAAATAATGCTTTAAAGAGTATTTCATTAAGAACTTTGGATATACCTTTTGTGTGGCCATATTTTTTAATTGATAATTCTACTAACTTTTCATATATCTTTTCGTCGATATTAACCAATGTCCTCATAAATATTTATATATTTTGGTGTTAGTGCTTTTCACTAAACTTATCCGCTAA
>CAZMYQ010000095.1:0-2607 GCA_964570545.1 uncultured archaeon
TAATATTTATGAGGATAATTGAATCTGATGAACGAAAACATTATTTTAAAGTTATCCCTGAGGATTATGAAGATTTGTGGATTTTAGATAAAATTTTACATCCAGGAGATATAATAGAAGGACGTACGACTCGTACTGTTCAAATTGGAAATAAAAAGGAATCTATATTATGCTATATTAAAATTGAGTTGGAGAAAAAACTTCTTGAGCGCCAATATTTAAAGATTTCTGGGAAAATAATATATGGAAAGCCTGAAAAATTAATTCCTCTGGGTTCATACCATTCTTTCAAATTCAAAATTGGCGATGAAGTAACATTTACTAAAAAAGATCTTACAAACACAGAATTAGAACTTTTAAACACAAAAAAGATCCCTGACTATTATATTTTATCTCTAGATGAAGATGAATGTGAGATTTATGAAGTAAAAAATAATGAACTTAAGTTTATTAAAAAAATTCGTAACTCTTCGGACGAATTGGAACTATCAAAATATTTTTCAGATATAATAAAAGAAACTGAAAATTATGAAAATATAATTATATGTGGTACTGGTTTTGCTCCAGAAGAATTAGCAAAAAGATTTCCTAAAAAAGTTATGTATTTTAAGACATCTATGGCTGGTAAAATAGGAGCAAAAGAAGTTTTAAAAGATCATTCAAAAGATATATTTAAAGAATACAAACTCGCTAAACATATGGAATTACTTGAAAAATTTAAGGAATTATTATATAAAAATCCTGAAAAAGTAGCTTACGGTTACGAAGATGTTAAAGAGAATATATATTTTGGAGAAACTCTTTTAATAGCTGAGAAATACTACTTAGAAAATACAGACAGAGTTTATGAACTAATAAAAAATTTGGAATCAGTAAGTGGAACTACGCATATTGTACCTATTGGGACAGACATTCATGACGAAATTTATGGTTTTGGAGGTATAATATTAATAAAAAGATGGTAATTATTTCCTTTTTGCTTCAAACCCAATGCTAACATATTCAACAACACTTTCCATTGGTTCTATTTCTCCACTATGTCCTCTTGCTAACATAATTCCTTTCCTATTGTTTTTAAGTTTTTCATAAATTAATAGAGTAGTTATTGCGCCAATTCCACAAATTGTCGTATTCTGAGCGAACTCAAAGAATGAATAAGGGTCACAACTTAAAATGTATGATATGGCAATATCGTCAATTTTTTTACAAATAGATGGTGGTAAATAATGTGAAAAATCAGATGATGCTACAACAGAAAACTTATATTTCTTACTTAAATCAAATAACTTTTTAGCTAAATTTTCACAAGCATTATAATTGTGGTTTGGTACATGTATTGGTATAATTTTAGCATCATTATTGATAACTTGAATAAAAGGAATTTGTACTTCAATAGAATGTTCTCTTAAGAAGATGTCATAATTTTCTTCACAAACATCTAATAATTCGTGCGCAACTTCTTCTTCTACATCTATTCTACCAAGTGGTGTTATCCAAGCACCTTTTGGATAGATAACTGGATTTTCGATTAGGTATTGATGACTAGGTCCAAGAACAATGAAGATATCGTTTTGCTGAATTGTAGAAAATCCTGCAGCCATTATATGTCCACAATACATATAACCTGCGTGTGGTGAGATTATACTCTCACACAAGTAAGATCTTTTGTTTTCTTCTAAGGTGCGTATTATATAGTTTCTTAAAATTTCTTCATCTGAAGGATAAAATAATCCAGAAACATATGCAAACCGTATCATAATTTATAACACGGAATTAAAATATATAAATTTGGCAGTTTTGATAATTATTAAGTAAGCCAATAATATCAAATAAGTTCAACATAAAAATCATTTACTTCTAGTTCTGTCTGTTTAGGTTTTTATATATAGTTTATAACGTTATAGCAAAAATAATCCAAAACTTATATATATCACTTTCACCACATTTATTAATGAACACTATAAAACTAAAGGTTTCTACAGCATATAGAGAAGATGTAGGTCAAATGGTAGCAAGGATTCCTTACTTTGTAATGAAAAAATTAGGATTACATTCTGGAGATATAATAAAAATTAAAGGAAATAAAATTGCAGCGGCAAGAGTAGAACCTTTATCTTATAATGATCCTGATAAAGGACAATTAATAATAAGAATGGATGGCGTTTTAAGACAAAATGCAGGTGTCGGATTAGATGACTATGTAGAAGTTGAAAAAGTGGAACCTATTGTAGCTCAAAGAGTTTATTTAAGACCTTTATTTGAAGTAAAAAACCTAAATCAAGTAAAAGAAGCTTTAATTAGATTGACAAAAGAAGCCTTTGTTGATAGTCCATTTGCAATAGGCAATATGCTAGTTATGGCTCATTATTACTATGGTGAATTAGCGTTTGAAGTAGTAGATGTTTCTCCAAAATCTGGAGACATATACATAATTGCTCCAGAGACAAGAATAGAAATAACAAAAAGTAAAGGAGTTAGTAAAAAAGATAGAGTAACTTATGAAGATATTGGTGGTTTAAAAGATGCTATACGAGCAATTAGAGAAATGGTAGAATTGCCTATGAAACATCCAGAAATATTTAAGAAATTGGGTATTGAACCACCAAA
>CAZMYQ010000096.1:0-2547 GCA_964570545.1 uncultured archaeon
CAATAGGTAAAAATTTTTAATAGTGGAAGTACTCCACACTTCCACTATTATTTAAACGTTTGCAAATTAAAAAGAGATCTTGAAATCTCTATAGTTGTTCATTGTGGTTTTTATGAACGTAAAATGTCACATAGTGCTTTGCAATATTTGAAATATATTTCAAATAAGTGCTTTGCAATACCCATTATAATTTGGCAACTTCAGATATATATTACTTTTTGTTCAACTGTAAAAAACATATATATACTTCGACAATAAAATATAGGAAGTATGGGGATTACTTCCAAACTTCCACTATTCAAATCAAACAAATTTATAAATATAAAAATAGAAACTTATATATAGAACTATGCATAGTTTTATATATAATTTTCGTTTAAAAAACACAAATTTTTTTGTTGCTTTGATCCTTCAGAAAAAAATAGTGGAAGTAAGGGGTGGGTTCTTCCACTATTCATTTGTAAAATTCCACTATTTTTTAAGCAAATGTCGAAAACCAGATAATATATAAATTAAATTGCGAAATTAATATATAAATAAAAAATTTTTTTATTAAATTGTCGATTTAAAATTCAACTTCTAATTTTTCGTCGATTTCTTTAGCAAGTTCTTTTAATTTTTTTAGTTCCTTAATCAAATCATGTTCTATTTCATCAATAATATAATGCAATTTATGATCCCAAAACTTATAATATCTTCCGTTTCTTCTTATAAATCCGATCCTTTCAAATTTTTTTATGTGATATGAAGCAGTTGTTTTTGGTATGCCCAATTCTTTTGCTATTTCTTCCAAACTTATTTTGTCTTTTTCACGCATTTTTTTATTTATCAAGATCATCAATTCAAAACATTTGTCTGAAATACCTAGACAATGGCAAAATTCTTTCATTAAATCTTCCAGAGTTCTGTTTTTATTAATCCTTCTGATTCTTCTTATATAAAACTCTTCCATAATATACAATATTTTGTCGTAAGATATATATAAAAGTTCGTATAAAATAATAATTGTTCGTATAATACGAAAAATTTTCGTATATACGAGGTGAGAAATTATGAGAAGAGATATATTTGATGAAATTAGAAGAATGATGGAAGAAATGATGAAAGATTTAGAAACAATGGGTTTCAGCTATTCTTTTAGAGCATACCCAAGGGATAAGTTCTTTACAACAGATGGGATGGAATTCAATTTTGATGTACCTAAGTATGAAATTCAAGATGATGGTGATGAATTAGTTATTATAGTTGAAATGCCAGGTGTAACAAAAGAAGATATTGATCTAAATGTAACAGAAAATTATGTTGACATCAAAGCAGAAGTTAATAAAGAAAATTTCCAAAAGAGATATCAAGTTAGAATTTCACTTCCATGTGAAGTAAACCCTGATAAGGCAAAAGCAACATATAACAATGGTATTTTAGAAATTACTGTTCCAAAGTTGAAACCACAAAAAACAAAAAAAGTAAAAGTTGAATGAAAAAACAAAAATATTTGGAGGTGATAATTATGACAAATGAAAAAGAATTAGAATTAATAGTTGCAGAAGCATATAGAGAAGATATTGGAAGAGGTATTGTAAGATTAAGTAAAAGTATAATGAAAGAACTAGGTTTAGAGAGTGGACAAGCTATTTTAATTAAAGGAGAAAAAGAAACTTGTGCTACTGTTTTGAGAGCAAGACCTGAAGATGAAGGTTTGAATTTGATCAGGATGGACGCAACAACAAGAAAGAACGCTGGAGTTTCGTTAGGAGATACTGTTAAAGTAAAGAAAGTTGAAGAAAAAGAAGCAAAAAATGTTGTTATTGCACCAACAGAAGAAGTTAGATTTTCTGGTGATCCATCAGAATATTTCAAACAATTATTATTGGATAGAGTTGTAATGCAAGGAGATAAATTTTCAATAAATATTTGGGGTACAAAGTTATATTTTGTTGTTACAAGAACAAACCCTAAAGGTGTTGTTAGAATAACACCGAGAACAAATTTAATTGTGTCTGAAAAACCAGCAAAAGATGTTTCTAAAGTTCCAAAAGTTTCATATGAAGATATTGGTGGTTTAAAGGAAGAAATTGAAAAAATTAGAGAAATGGTTGAATTGCCTTTAAAGTATCCTGAATTATTTGAAAAATTAGGTGTTTCTCCACCAAAAGGAGTTTTATTGTACGGACCACCAGGTACAGGTAAGACTTTATTAGCTAAAGCTGTTGCTAACGAAGCTGATGCAAATTTTTATGTTATTAATGGTCCTGAGATAATGAGTAAATACTATGGAGAATCTGAAGAAAATTTAAGAAAAATATTTGAAGAGGCAGAAAAGAATGCTCCATCAATCATATTTATCGATGAAATTGATGCTATTGCACCAAAAAGAGATGAGGTTAGTGGTGAAGTTGAAAGAAGAATCGTAGCACAATTATTGACCTTAATGGATGGGTTAAAAGGTAGAGGTAATGTTATCGTTATAGCAGCAACAAATAGACCTGATTCAATTGATCCAGCGTTAAGAAGACCAGGAAGATTTGATAGAGAATTAGAAATAGGAGT